>JBAQWI010000122.1:0-2049 GCA_049298835.1 Oscillospiraceae bacterium | reverse complement strand
ATTTAAACTGACTGGTGAATTTGCGACTGAGGTCTCTGATGCTTCTGGTATGCAACTTTTAGATATTGCAAGCCGTTGTTGGTCTGATGAAGTGCTAAACAAGCTTGATATTGATAAAAATTTGCTTCCAAAGGTGTATGAATCTCCAGAGGTTACAGGTAGGATTACCACAGAGATTGCTACGCTTACAGGGCTAAAAGAGGGAACCATTGTTGTTGGCGGTGCTGGAGATAATGCGGCAGCCGCAGTTGGAACAGGCGTTGTCGAGGACAATAAAGCCTTCACTACAATAGGCACAAGTGGTGTGCTTTTTGCGCATACCTCAAAAATGCAGATTGACAAAAAAGGCAGGGTGCATACATTTTGCAGTGCCGTTCCAAATGAGTGGCACGTTATGGGTGTAACCCAAGCAGCAGGGCTTTCAATGAAATGGCTGCGTGATACTTTGTGCCAAACTGAAATGGAAGAGGCACAAAAGCAAGGTGTGGACAGTTATATTTTGCTTGACAAAATGGCAAAAGATGTTCAAATTGGAGCAAACAAATTACTCTATTTACCATATTTAATGGGCGAAAGAACACCTCATCTTGATCTAAATGCAAGAGGCGTGTTATTCGGACTTTGTGCATCACACACCAAAGCTGACATTATCAGAGCTGTGCTGGAAGGGGTAGCTTATTCCCTTAGAGATTGCATTGAAATATTGCGTGAGATGGATGTCTATACTGACGATATGATGATTTGTGGTGGTGGCGCCAAAAGTCCTATTTGGAGGCAAATGCTTGCCGATTTATATGGCTGTGAAGTGAAAATTCTTTCCTCAAATGAGGGTGCGGCATTGGGTTCGGCAATTCTTGCATTTGTAGGCGCAGGCGAATTTGAAACAGTTCAGTCTGCTTGCAAAGCAATTGTAAAAACAGCAGATTGTTACCCTCCAATTAAGCAAAATAGTAATAAGTACAACCAATTCTACAATGTGTATCAATCTTTGTACCTTAAATTGAAAGATAGCTATCAAATGTTAGCAAATATATAACAAAAAGGTCCCGCACCAAAGGCTTTCCTTTTTAACGTTATACAATTTGGTTTTTGCCGAAGTTTTGTTCTCGGTAACCTCAAAGTATCGTTATTAAAGTTGGGCTAAATGGTGTGGGACTTGGTTTTTTTAATCGTATTAGTTTGTTAACTGTAGTATATTATTTTTGGAATTTCGCTAGAACAATTCTTTTGCAAACATAAAATAGTAAAACTGAAATCATTGCACCAAACAACACGTCAGAAGCATAATGTGCGCCGACCAGTACCCTGCTACCAGCCATAACAACAATCCACAAGATAGGAATGATATAGCACAATGCTTTTTGCCAGTTTTTCTTTACTAGTGGGGCAAACATAGTCACAACATATAATGTTGCAGCATTTGCAGTGTGTCCCGATGGAAATGAACGGTCGCCAGTTATTCCTTGCGGGATAAACCAGCGTGAAAATTGTGCCGGATCAGTCATTTCTCTGAAACGAACTCTGCCCCAAAATATTTTTATAAGATTGATGAAAACTAACACTGATAGCAGATAAATAATGGTAACCACAGCAATTTTCAGCAGTTCGTAAATTTGGTCGGCAGTTTTTTTGCGAAGGAATACAATAAATACGCCACACACTAGCCCCGTAAAGAGAAATGCAAAAAAGCTGACTATGCTCGAAAATTGAACGTATATGTAACCACAAAAACAAATACCACCAAATGCAAAGAAGATACCAAGGCTGATCAATGTCTTTCTAAAGGCTTCTTCTGGGCATTTTTGATAGTAAATTGCAATAATAAATCCTGCCGAAATGAATAAATAGGGTGCTACAAGCATTCCAGAAAGTTCCATTGTAAGTCCAAAGCCAGATTGAACGTTAGCAATTGCATTTGAAATAGCCAAGTCGTATATTCCAAAGAAAACAGCGATTGCTAAGAAAAAGAAAGCTGCAATGCCAATGCTTAGCAGCTTTCTATGTTTTTTGATAAGGAGCATAACTCCACCTCTTTTCGCAGTTAAAAGT
>JBAQWI010000121.1:0-7372 GCA_049298835.1 Oscillospiraceae bacterium | reverse complement strand
AATCCATATTGGACAGCAACAGCTCGTCAATTGATAATCCTTTTCATTCACAATATTCTTATCAAATTCAAGTGCTTCCTTCAAGGTCAGAATATCTGCAAACAGTGCAACCTCCACCATACCTGTAAATCCAATTTTTTTGAATGCTGCGCGCAGCTTTCCCGGAGTCACATCACTACTGTATTGATTGAAAAAGGCAGGCGCAATCATCGCATATACCGGTGTTTTCGAATTATGAATTGCTGCAAGAGCCGGGAGAATATCCTTGCTGTCTGTCAGTTTTTTTGCATGACAATTTTCAATACATTCTGCACATCCGACACACAGATCTTTATTGACGGCAATGTTTCCGTGTTCATCTTTATAAAGGGCTTCAAACAGACACTTACCCGCACAGGTAGCTTTTTCACTTTCTGAGCAGACGCAGTCCTCGATTCTAATGACGGGCGGATGGTGTCCTGGATTTAAAAGGCAGTCTAACTGATGGGGATCAAACTCATCCTTGTGTATTTTATCAAGTTCCTCCGGCAAAGTGTTTTCCATAGAGGCTTTTAACAGCCTGTTGTATAATTCATGAAATGATGTCATTTTATGCTCCCTTCTATTATGTTTCCATCACATAAGTACTTTCGTCCTCTATCAATCTAGTATACCCTATATCTTCATAATATTGTTAACTTTAATACACACGAAGTATATAATAATATAATTAGCGTTCTCAAACGTAATGCTTTTAGGTATTGTAAATTAAGTCACTTTATTAATTAAATTTTATACCTTATTACTAACCAAAAACAAGCAACTAGCATTGCTTAACAATATTAGCTGCTTGTTTGTATTATATTTTACAGTGGCTACCGTGATATTTGGCAAAGAGCCTTTATCTTATTCTATTTATTTTCCACCTAACAACTCACACACCAAATCAGTATATGCAGTTGGGTCTTCAATTGAAAAACCTGCAATTAACATTGCTTGTTGATATAGCATTTCACTAATCTTTTTTGCACGTTCTTTCTCGTTATCATACGCATCTTTTAATATAGTGAAGATAGGATGCTGTGCATTTATCTCTAATATTCTGTCAGCTTTCATGTAATCTTCTGATTTCATTTGAGCAAAATATTTTTCCATTTCTAAAGAAATAGAACCATCGCTAGATAGGTATACTGGATGACTTTTTAACTTTTCAGAAATTCTTACTTCTTTTACTTTGTCCGATAGGCTTTCTTTCATGAACTCAAAAAGGTCTTTATTCTCTTTGGTTTGCTCCTGTGCAGTTTCACAATCCTCTTTGTCAATTACATCATTACTGTTGACAGATTTCAACTCTTTGCCATCAATTTCACCCAATATATTCATTACAAAATCATCTACTTCATCTGTTAAGTAAAGCATTTCATAGCCCTTATCTTTAAATAATTCAGTTTGTGGCAAACGATCTATTTTAGTAATAGTTTCACCACAAGCATAATAGATAGCTTTTTGATTTTCTTTCATACGAGAAATATATTCAGTCAAAGTAACTGGTTTTTGCTCTGTTGACGAGTAAAATAATATAAGATCCTTTAAGTTATCTTTATGGGCACCATATTCATTTACAATACCATATTTTAATTGAATACCAAAATGTTTAAAGAATTCTTCATATTTCTCACGGTCATTTTCAAGCATTTTTGTTAATTCACGTTTTATCTTCTTTTCAATGCTTGATCCTATTACCTGTAATTGGCGATTTTGTTGTAGCATTTCACGAGATATATTCAAAGATAAATCCTGTGAATCCACAACACCACGAACAAAACGGAAATGTTCAGGGATTAAATCAGAACATTTATCCATAATTAATACGCCACTTGAATATAGCTGTAAGCCTTTTTCATATTCTTTTGTAAAATAATTATGTGGTGTGTGAGATGGAATAAATAATAATGCTTCGTAAGATACAACACCCTCTGTGCTAACATGAATTCTAGTAATTGGATCTTCATAGTCGAAGAATTTTTCTTTGTAGAATTGATTATATTGCTCGTCAGTAACTTCACCTTTTGGCTTATGCCAAATTGGAATCATGTCATTGAGCGTTTCATTTTCAATGTAAGTTTCGTATTTTGGTGCATCATCATTATTATTGTCAGAATCACTATTTTCAATTGGACGAGATTTTTCTAGGTCCATCTTGATTGGATAACGAATATAATCAGAATATTTTTTCACTAATCCACGTAATGTGTATTCGTCCAAAAATCTTGAGTATTTGTCATCGTCGGTATCTGACTTTAGTTCCATAATAATGTCTGTACCAAAAGATTCCTTTTCACATTCTACAATGGTGTATCCATCCTCACCAGAGGAAACCCATTTGTATGCTGTATCAGAACCATATGCACGACTAATTACGGTTACACTTTCACTTACCATGAATGCAGAGTAAAAGCCCACACCAAACTGGCCAATAATATCAATGTCATTAGTTGTTAATTGTGTTTGTTCCATGTCCTTCTTAAATTTAAGCGACCCACTCTTAGCAATTACACCTAAATTGTCCTCTAAAGCTTGGGAGTCCATACCAATACCATTATCTGATAAAGTTAAAGTATTTAATCCTTTATTTACAATAATATTAATTGCTAATTCATTACGATTAACTGACACCTTATCATTAGTTAAGGACAAATAGCACAGTTTATCCATTGCATCACTTGCATTTGAAATAAGTTCGCGTAAAAATATTTCTTGGTTAGTGTATATTGAATGAATCATTAAATCTAGTAGGCGTTTGGATTCCGCCTTGAATTGTTTTTTTGACATAGTATCTTTCTCCTTGTTGTATTAAGTATTAGCACTCTACGTGGTTGAGTGCTAATACTTAATATACACCTTATTAACTTGGTTTTCGTTAAGAAATTATGAATTTTTATTTAAGAATATAAGTTGAAGCATCAATCATCTTTGCCCAAAGATAGGTAATCATTGACTATTTTTATCATACTTTAACTTTTTTTATATTTCATCATTTCCGTTGCAAATGCAATATAATTCTTACAATTGTTATAGTATACTTTAAATATAAGATTAAGAGCTTAGGGTTGTGCTACCAATTAATGAAAAATCATTCCAAGTTAAGTTATAACTATATTTTATAAGGGCAAGATATTAAAAAACCAAAGAAAGGGTTGATACAAATGAAAGTTGAAGTAGACCAAGAACTATGCATTGGTTGTGGATTATGCCCAGCTGTAGCACCAGAAGTATTTGAGATGAATGCAGACGGAAAGGCAGATGCAAAACCTGTAGCTTCTGGGCAAGAAGATTCTGCCATAAGCGCGCTTGAACAATGCCCTGTTAGCGCCATATTCGAGGTTTAAAAAAACCTTATAAAGGGGGATAAGTTATGAAAAACATTTTAATTAAAAACATACCACAAGAAACCCCAATTTCTCTTGCACAACAAGTAGAAATTATGCAAGGTCAGGTAGTTAGCAAAACGTTAGCTCAAAACAAAGCCATAAGCATTACAGTGTTTGCATTTGACAAGGATGAAGAAATTAGTTCACACGATTCTACTGGTGATGCTATGGTTACTATTCTAGAGGGAAGTGGAATTTTCACGGTTGATGGCAAGGAGTATGTCTTAAATCAGGGTGAAACTCTGGTTATGCCTGCGCAAAAGCCTCATTCTGTTTTTGCAAAAGAAGCGTTTAAAATGCTATTAATCGTTGTATTTCCCACAGCTATATAATTTTAATAGAGAATAGTTTCTTCTATGTTAAGAAGTGTACTTAGCTTAATATTTGCAATAATTATTACTGATATCTAGTTGCCCATTGCACCAGCCTAACGTTAAACACAATTCACGGTTTAAGTTTTTACTTAGACCGTGATTTTTGCGCCCAAATCACCAATATCAACCTATTAAGCAACTTTCAGGCTAATTTTTTTGTATGCCTTTTAGGGTATATATACCCTAAAAGATATTTTTGATGTTGGTAAATATGGCTCTTAAATACCAAAATTTTTCTCTCATTAATAGTTGTATTATGTAACATTAAGTAGTAAAATTGAATACATCTATTAAGCATAATATATGCTATTATTGTAATACTATTAGAGCAATATTATGAAAAAAAGTAATTAATTTGCTGTTTAATATACAATTATTTAGATAACTAATACTGAATTTTTAATAGAAATTAGCGTTAAAAAGAAATGAGGACAATTATGTTAACAGCAATTGTGGGAATTAACTGGGGCGACGAGGGAAAAGGTAGAATGGTGGATTTGCTATCCGCAGACTATGACATTGTTGCAAGATATCAAGGTGGAAATAATGCAGGACACACCGTAATCAATGATTTAGGAAAGTTTGTTTTAAATCTTTTGCCATCTGGAATTTTACGTGACGATGTAATTAACGTGATGGGAAATGGCATGGTAATAGATATTGAGCATCTTTGCAATGAAATTAGTAAATTAAAAGCAAGTGGTGTTCAAATTACTCCTGACAATTTAAAAATAAGTGATAAGGCTGTTATCTGTATGCCGTACCATAAGCAACTTGACATTTTGGAAGAAGATCGTTTAGGTGATGCAAAATTCGGTTCAACAAGGCGAGGAATTGCACCTGTCTACAGCGATAAATACATGAAAAAGGGTATCAGAATGGGTGACTTATTAAATCCCGATACACTTAAAATAAAGCTTGAACCAATTGTTGAGTGGAAGAATTTAATTGTGCACAATGGATACCATGCGCCTGAAATACTTTCTGAGGATATGTTTCTCTGGCTTTTAAAATTTGGAGATCAACTAAAACCTTTTATCTGTGACACATCAATTTTCTTGAACAAAGCTGTTCTGGAAAATAAAAAAATCATGTTTGAGGCACAACTTGGAGCGTTACGTGACATTGATTTTGGTATCTATCCATATACATCCTCATCTTCCACAATTGCAGCCTATGCACCAATTGGTGCAGGAATACCTGGTAAGCAACTAGACAGCACAATTGGAATTATCAAGGCATATTCAAGTTGCGTTGGCGAAGGTCCTTTCACCTGTGAGTTCTTTGGTGATGAGGCAGACGCATTGCGTGGTGCAGGCGGTGAATACGGTGCTGCAACTGGTAGACCACGCCGAGTGGGTGGCTTTGATATTGTTGCATCAAAATATGGCGTTTTGGTACAAGGTGCAACCGAACTTGCATTAACAAAACTTGATATCCTTTCTTACATGGATAAAATACCAGTTTGCACTGGTTATATGGTCAGCGGAATAGAAACTCTTGACTTCCCTACTGGGATGGACTTACAAAACGCAACACCTATCTATGAGTATTTAGAAGGGTTTAACTGTGATATTAGCAATTGCAGAAAACAAAGTGATTTACCAAAAGCTGCAATTGATTATATCAAATATATTGAAAAAGCTGTAAATTGCAGGATTAGCTATGTTTCTGTAGGAGCAAGTAGAGATGCCTACATTATAATGGAATAGCCATTAGGTTTTACTGTTTTCGACCTGTTCAGTTTTGATGTTATCTTTTGGGAGGACTTGCGCCAGTCCTCTCAAAAGATTTTTTTCTGTTCATATTGCAGAATTCCACGCTGGCACAACTTCTGTAAAACTGTATTCAACAAAATTAATGCCCAAAGAGCAATCAGAAATGATTACTCTTATCTTATACAAAAGTAACTTTAGAGTCCAGTTTACTGCCTGCATCTTTAACCCTACCACAGCTTATATAGCTTTAATTTTCGCAAGGCTAAATTCTCATTCAGCACAATATATTTCAATTGCTTTTGCAAGGAACTCAGCAGTTCCGCGCCCGTTTTTGTCAATATTTTTTTTAAATCTTTCATCACCAATATACATTAAGCCAAGACATTTCAAAATATCCTTTGTGCAATTGTAAAATCTTACAGTGATAAAATCTTGCCACTGCTTTACTAGCGTTTGAACTTCTGGACTATCGGGTGCTCTGTCCATGTTAGAAGCGAAGGCTTTCAGAATATCTCTACTCTCATCATTAATTTCCTGCCACTGCTCTTTTTTATAACTGTTTGTTTTTTTCTCACTTTCGGCATAGGCATCGGATTTCCCCCAGCGTTCTTTCACCTCCGCTGCATATTTAATTTTGGTACTTTCAATTTCAGTCATATCAAACTCTTTAAAACTCATAGTATCTTCTCCTTTTATTGTGTTGTTTACAAGGGCTATTAATCTGTCCAGTCGTTCACGCTTTTTTATAAGCAATTCTTTATGGTTTTCTAATGAAGTTGTCTTATTGAATGCAGTGCTTATCATAATTTCTTTAATTTCGTTTAGTGGAAAATCCAGCTCTCTAAAAAATAATATCTGTTGTAATGTTGCAAGAGCCTCTTCATCATATAATCGATAACCAGCTTTGGTAATCTTGCTTGGTTTGAGTAAACCTATTTCATCATAATAGTGAAGCGTTCTCACAGTTAACCCTGTTAGTTTCGCAACTTCGTTAATCTTCAATTCCAGAAGTCCTCCGTTTCTTTTAAAATATCAGCTGTTGGTGTAATAGTTGCTTCATAAATGCTTTTACCTGTCTTTTTCAGGTAGTGCTTGATAAGCTGATAACCACACGCATAACCTGCACAATAAGTCATTCCAATAGGTGCAACTCCACGCATTGCCATAATTTCATCACCATAGAGATAGACAGATAATTTGTTAAAATCATTTTCATAAAGATTTTCTTTGATTAAAGGCTTTATAACTGTATTAAGAGTTACTTGACTTGTATTTTTTACCCACATACCAATCTTGTCCTGGCCAAACATAAATGCGGCGAAATTTTCTGCTAATCCCTCACTAACAATCATATCAGCAAGTGTTATATTCGGGCTCCATTGCATAAACTGCCATCTTACATTGTGGTTAGCTTCATGGGCAAGTGCCACTGGCAACATTTTCAAAGATTTATCGTTTGGGATAATTGTTCCAATGATATATCCAGGGATACCGCCATCTCCACAATAATCACCTGTCATCTTGGACATAGGGTTTTGCGAGTCGTTCAGCATAACAGTGAAAATATAGTCTTGTGTAGGCAGTGATATACCGTTATCTTCAAACCCATGTAATGTTTTTGCAATACTGTCTTCGCAAGCCTGCCAAAAACTATCACTGCTTATTTTTTTAACATCAGAAGTGTTATTGATATTAATTTGACTTGGTGCAAAGCCACCACTCATGGTGCTCGCCATTACCACATCATATCCACCCGGTTGTTCAGCTTTCAACGGCATACCAATACATGCCCACTTGAATTCAAATGGTTTCATAAGCTCATAACGGTAAATATCATCACGTTCTTCTAGTTTTGCCGAAATCATTTTGC
>JBAQWI010000120.1:0-2918 GCA_049298835.1 Oscillospiraceae bacterium | reverse complement strand
GCTTTAAAGTTAATCTTGACGGTAGAGTGATTAGCGAATACATCATATATTTTAATTGCCATCGTATAGCTTATCTTTCTCGGTACTGATATCAATATGGTAAGGGCGACAGGTTTTTTGACTTTATTGTTTTTACGAAGCATTTGATATTGAGACTTAAATATTTGCTCATCATAATCGGAATCAATTTCCCAAAATTCAATATAGGAAGCAAATTGCAGTGCATCCCAATTATCCGGTAAAATTGCCGGTTGATAAAAATCTATGCCCAGGCTTAACCAGTAGTTTTCCGGGCCATTATCTTGAAAGACAGGCTTCTTTAATGTAAGCAGTGCGCCCGACTGTGATCGTGGAAGATCATCTAAGCAAATTGATAAAGCAGTTTTCTGCTTAGGCGTATAAATTGAGAAAGGAGGTGAATCGTTTTTTATTAATCTGCTTATACTGGTCTGCAGTGCCAAAGCACTATTATCACAGAGAATCCACGGTCTGTCCATTTGATTGCACATTTCAGCCGTCGTCGCTGAACCGCCAAAAAAGTCAGCCACCAGATCTCCCGGGTTAGAAGCCAGATTGATTAAACGTTCAAGTAGTTTTTTTGGTTTTTGGGTTGGGTATTTTAGATTTTCGTAAGCAGTCGGGCTTAATATTTTATTTATATCCGTCCACCAATCTTGCAGCATGGCACCTTTTTCCGAAAGTTGATAATGATCACCTTTTACGGCAGTCAGACCCCTCTCCATGGTACCCTGAGTATAAGGACGATACTGATGATTAAAAGTGAAATCCTGACTACGTGCATACCAGAATATGGTATCATGTTTGCGTTGCAAATTTTTTCGTGCATTTCCACCGCCGCTGTAACACCAGATAATTTCATTGATAAAATTATCCCGTCCAAATATTTCATCAAGTAATACCCGTACATAATGACTTACATGCCAATCTACATGCACAAATATGCTACCGTTCGCGTGCAAGACTTGGTGCATTAACAACAAACGCGGATAGAGCATATCCAAATAATGATCGGTATTTTTGCCCCATCTGTCTTCAAAAGCATGAACTGAATGCTGGTTCTTATTTATATCCTTTGTAATTGAACGGTACTGCATCTGACTCATATAAGGTGGGTCAATGTATATCAGTTTTATCCTCTTATCGTCATCATTTTCGGAAATATATTTTAACACTTCTAGATTGTCACCGAAAAAATAGCGGTTATCAATATCTTGATTCTGCTCGACTTCTTCTGCGCAAAATATGTTCTGTTCTGCAAACAAAGGTCGCACGAAAACCCGTTGTGTTTCTTTGAAATAAGCACTGGGTTGATCCTCGCCAAGCGACTGACCCTTACCATTCCATATTAATCGGCTGCTATCATCTTCATATTTGATAATATCCCTGCTTCCCTGTCTAGATGCTTCTATCTTAACACATGTGAGGCAGGAGGAGTAAGAGGTCAGCGGGCGAGTGCGACCCGAAGAATAACATCCAATAAAGGCCAAGGAGGCAATTGACGATTACGCCAAATACCCCCTCGAAAAATATTTCAATAATTCGTTTTAGACTTTTTTCTCATCATCTAAGGTAAGTTAGCACCTTTTCCATAATCCGAACCATTAATTACATTATCATAAGTAAAAGCATTCTCAATTTGGTATATATACATCGTAAAAGGTACTGCCATGGCCAGTATTACAGCCAGCAAGACCACTACCAAGAGGTTTTTATACATTTATTATCCCCCTTGTATTAAACATATTTTTTTAATTGTTTTAAAGCGGCTTTTTCCAGACGTGACACCTGTGCCTGAGAAATACCTATTTCTTCAGCAACTTCCATTTGGGTCTTACCGTTAAAAAACCTCAAGGCAACGATATGTTTTTCTCTTTCACTTAAACGCTTTAAAGCCTCATTAATGGTTATGGATTCCAACCACTGTTCATCGGTGTTTTTATCGTCACTGATCTGATCCATTACCAGAATGGGATCGCCTCCATCGTTATATATGGGTTCAAATAAAGATACCGGCTCTTGAATGGCATCCAAAGCGAAGACTACTTCTTCCCTGGGAACATCCAACTCTTTCGCCATTTGTGCAATGCTAGGCTCAGCGGAATTATCTGATAGCAGTTTTTCTCTAACCTGCAAGGCCTTATAGGCAATATCTCGAAGTGAACGAGATACTCGTACGGCATTATTATCCCGCAGGTAACGACGTATTTCACCGATAATCATTGGTACAGCATAAGTTGAAAATCGTACATTTTGACTGAGGTCAAAGTTATCAATCGCTTTAATTAACCCAATGCATCCTACCTGGAAGAGGTCATCTACGAATTCGCCTCTATTACTAAAACGCTGAATTACACTTAATACCAATCTTAAATTGCCCTGAATTAATTTTTCTCTTGCTTCTATTTGACCAGATTGCATGGCAGTAAATAGTTTCCGCATCTCTTCGTTTTTCAAAACCGGCAATTTGGCAGTATTGACTCCACATATTTCTACCTTGTTAAGCAAAAAAGCACCCCTTTCCACTTTTAGGGCTTGTCGCCGAATAGATCTAGAAAAATGCTGTGCGACAAGGTCTTCGGGTTCTTTTTTAATTATTTACTTATCTGTTAAATATTATTCTGGAGACAGATCGTTTTGCTCAAAAGATAGATATAAATGCTTTTCGTTACTTGATAATACAAATTTCACAGTATAACGATAATGCGCAGTAAATATTTAGAATACAACTTAACATCAGCCATTAATCTACATGCTTAGCAGAAGAAGGACCGGATTTTGCTGTTAACTGTGATCTGGGGCTAACAGATTCAGTAATTCTGCCTGCTCCCATCTCCGGAGGCTCGTTCTACCAACTGCTTGTCGGAAGAACTCCAGGGGGTACCCGGTCAAGCTCCCAT
>JBAQWI010000119.1:0-5155 GCA_049298835.1 Oscillospiraceae bacterium | reverse complement strand
TGAAGTCGGCCCCGCCTAGCCCAAACCGAGAATAGTGTGCATACTCAATCGCCTTGCCCCAGAAGCCTTCCCCTCTAGCAAATGCTGGCCCACCAACATTCTCTGCTCCTGTCGTTTGTGACCATTTCACGCATTTCGAAATGTAATCGGATGCATAATTTGCATGTGCACCCATAATAACAATCAAATCTCCATTAGCATTGGTTATTCCAATGTTCATAGCAGATGGTGCAATCCGCTTAGGATTATCTAGCATTTTTATATTTTTATATCTTTGAATGTACTGCAATATAATTTCTCTCGTCCCGTCTGTTGAGCCACCATCAACTAGTAGAATTTCACAGCTTTCCACCGGATAGTCCTGAGACAAAACCGAATCTATACATTTTGCAATATATTGCTTTTCATTTAGGATCGGTATAACAATAGATACATACATTAAATTACCCTTTACTTTTCTTCATTTTCATCTATACAAAGACTGTTCACTAATGCGTCTAATAGTATCCACTCCGGTGTCGCATCTCTACAAAACGTTACAGGAAATGTCAACTATCGCTCTTATCTTCTAACAATGGTTTTTCATGTTTTGCATAAACTTACTATGTTCAATCGCAAAATTGCCAGTTACACTGCCATTGTCGGGGATTGATTTAGTAACAACTGAACCCATATTGGCTCGAGCATTTTCACCAACAATAATCCCATTTTTAATAGTGGCTGCAAACCCAATCCAAGTATTTTCTTTGATGACTGTTCTTCCTCCAATACCTGAATTAGCGACTATCATAACATTCTTATCTATTTTTACTGCATGGGCAATGTGAACAAGATTATCAATTTTACAATAATCACCTATAATTGTATCGTCCCAAGGGAACACAGCTCTATCGACACAGGTATTATATTGTATTTCTACATTATTGCCAATCTTCACACAGCCTGCATGGCCTACACTAGCAATACCATAAGCGCTTCTTTTAAACTCAAATCCTTGTCCACCGATTATACAACCAGCACGAATAATAGTATTATCTCCAATATAAGTATTTTCTCTGATTACGACAAACTCTTCAATTGTAACGTTATTCCCTATAACGACATTATTTCTTGCTATACTAGCCAAGGAACTAATTCTGCAATCTTCGCCAATTTTAGTATCAAATGGCTCCCTAATGTAGCCGTCTTTATCTGACAAGTAATTATGTATCTCGAAAAACAACTCTCTAGGATATTCAACCACACACAAGCCAAATGGCTTATCTAATAAATTAGGAACCAATTCTTCCGTAGTTAACACCATCAAAACCGAATCTCTAATACAATCTAAATATTTATCGGAATCCAAGAACACACAATTTGGATGCTCAAGGTCAGACTCAGTTAAACCCAAGTATCTGAAATGCTTTTCGTCTATAATCCGAAAGATTCCAGCGTACTGCATTTCTTTTAAAATAACACTTAATAACATTTGAGGTCCACCATCCTTAAAATTCCCCTTTAGAATCCAGTACGCTGCATTCTCCATAGGCAACCGTACAGGTCGTCTCTCTTTGGTCCTTAACTGTAGTTTGACAAGCTAGCTCCAGGGCTTTACTACCAGCATGATCGTTCTCTTTGCTTCAACATCATCATGTTTCTTACGGGTGGTATACAAGGAGAAATACTGTATAGATTGATAGGGTATCTCACTATTATTCCATCCTCTAACTTCTCCCTCGTTTAATAAAGTTCGTTATAATATCAACAATTTTTTCAGCTGCATGCCCATTACCAAACGGTTGATAGCTTATATTTCTTTCCGTCATTGATTCAAGCTTCATTAATATATCCTGCTTGTCTGGTTTGGCTAATTGATTTTGATTGCCTACCATTGTTTCTGGCCATACAACATAATCGAATACTGTCACGCACTGTACACCTGCAAAAAACGCCTCCCTCTGGAGTCCCCCTGAGTCCGTGACTATCTTCTTTGCTCCCTTAACTAGTGCAATGGAGGTTAGATAACCAACCGGGTAGATGAGAATAATATTTTTGAAATCCTGTTGCTTACACAACTCCTTCACGCGTTCACGATTTCTAGGATGTACCGGATATAGGGTAGGAGCATCGAGTACTTCCATTGCAATTAATATTTCAAGTAGTTTTTGGTCAGTCCCTGTATTCTCTTCTCTATGACAGGTTAGATAGTAATAATCATTAGGAACTGTAACCTTCTTACCATCAAGATTTAAAATATTTTCTGTATCTTTGTCTATAATACGATTGCCGAAATAGATAAAAGCATCGTACATCGGGTCACCCACTAAATATACATTTTCCGTTAGTCCTTCCTTCTTTAAAGACTCAACAGCAGAATCTGTACAACATAACAATAGACTCGAAACATGGTCTGTGCAAATACGGTTGACTTCCTCAGGATTTTTCAACGTGCCAAGCCGCCCGCCGGATTCAACATGACAAACAGGAATATGAAGCTTTACTGCAGCTAATGCTCCTGCGAGTGTAGAATTGGTGTCACCATAAACCAATAATAAATCAGGCTTCTCAATTACAAGCACCTCTTCTATTGCTCCAAGCATTGTTCCTGTCATTTGTCCATGTGAACCACCAGAGATTCCAAGGTTATAGTCCGGTTTCGGTATGTTCAATTCCTGAAAAAAAACATCGGACATATGGTAATCGTGATGTTGACCAGTATGCACCAGTATTTCTTCATGTTCATTCCGCAAAACCCGCGAAACTGCAGCAACCTTGATAAACTGCGGGCGCGCGCCAACCACAGTCAATATTTTCATGTTCATACTTCCTCATATATTTTTAATAATTTAACAGCCTCATATTCCCAGTTGTATTTTTCTTCAACTGCTCTACGACCATTTTCACCCATTTGTCTGGTTTTCATTGGATTCTCCATAATCCAGTTAATAGCATTTGTGATTTCATTGACATTCAACGGGTCTACACATATTCCACAGTTATTGCCTTCTATAATTTCTTTCCATAAAGGAAAGTTAGATGCAATTACAGGTATTCCAGCAGACATATATTCGAACATCTTAATAGGTTGCGCTTTAATGTGATTAGGTTCAGGGTGAAACAATACTAATCCTACCATAGATTTGGATAAAACATTTTTTACCTCAGTCCTATTTATGTAACCCAAATCAATCACCTTATTCCATCCCTCCATCTTAATCGCCATATCCCGCTCCACTGATGACTCAAAGCTTCCTGCAAATAGCAATATGTACTGAGTAGTGCCAATGGCCTCAACCATTTGATGTATTCCACGTATATTGGAAACACCTCCAATATAGCACACCTGTTTCTCTTTTATATTCCAGTTAATGTCAGGTTCATACAACTCCGATAAAAGCGAAAAATTGTTTATGTCAATCGAACACCTATTTATTTCTACAAATCTGTTTATTAAGAAAGGCGTAGCAGTAAGAATGCAATCAAATCTTTTAACCCCATAGTTTTCTAAATGCTCTACCATCCTGCTAATGCTTTTACGAAAAGGAACTGGTATCCAGTGTTTGGATAGTATTTGCCTAGGCACATCTTCATGTACATCATAGATGACTTTCTTACCCCTCCTTTTTAAACGTAATCCTATCGGAATCAACTCAGGATCATGAAAGTGGTATATATCCGCATTGCATTCCAATGCCCTTTTATAAACTTGTTTAGTTGTTTTCAGCATTCTTTCTCTTCTATTTTTGGGTGTAGCAACTCCAAGTATTTGAACACCATCAATGACCTTATCGTTGTCATTTTGAACAATTAACGTAACGTTATACCCAGCAGCAACAAGTGTTTTACATTCTTTGTAAAAAATACGTGTATCAGTTGGTTTGTGTGCAGATGTTAAATGGCAAATTTTTTGCATATGGTATTCTCCTCTTACAGTAAAATTATTAGATAATACGTTTTACTGCTTCCAATCGAAATTCTGTTTTATACTGTTGTGCCATGTTTTTATTCCATTCTGATTTTTAATATCACGTTTATACTGTTCTTCAAATTGGGGGGCATACTTTAGTATCAATACAAATTCTTTCACTTTCTTTTCCCTGGTGGACTAGTTTTAGTCCCTATCATATTTACACATCTGCTCCGCCAACATATACACTTGTATCATTCGTCCTAATGTATTGTAAGAAATTGTTTTCAGTTGGGTATCCTGTTTAATGAATTCTTTATCTATACAATATTCTAAAGCCCTTTTCGAAATATCAAGCATTCGCACCTCGTCTTCTGCAGACCATGTAGTCGGGCCACTTACGAAAAGGCTTCTATTCAAAAACTTACGTCCTAACATACGCACAGCTTTTTTGTAATAATCTATTCCTTGAAAAAAAATATCACGCAATATGTATACCAGCTCATCTGAAGCAGTTGTCCCATAAACGGTAGGTACTCGTGCAATAGAACGCGAATTCGTTGTTGTTATTTTTCTCATCGAGTTATAGAAAAAGCGTTTTCTGCGAGGAAGATGGTAAGAATAACGAACCAGCTCTAGCTCCCAAAGAGGTGCATATGATGGTATTACTTTTGAATGAATACTGTACTGTATCACAATTTTTCGGCCATTAATGTTATAATAAAGAGAATCGTAACTCTGTGTATTTAGCGGTTTTATGTACTGATCAAATTCATGAATAAACCTATCGCCAATGGTGTCAGAAATTCTCGAAAGCTCATTCCCAAAAGGTAAGGATCCATCTATATAAGCAATTCGCTGGTTGTAAAATCGTTTTAAATTGACATTCTTTTTTCTATAAAATGGTAGGTCCTGCACCCACCACCAATCCTTATGCAAAACACCCCCATCTCCACTTAGATAGCATTCATACCCATTTGCCCTCCTGTTTTTCATAAAAGTACTTATGCGTAAGTAACCATCATTAAGTAAAGGAACACATCCCTGCGCATACTCAAACAATTCTCTTAAATAATTCTCACTTATCTGTGGCTTATTTATTTTTAGAACCTCTAGGTTTTGCCCTCCTGCTTGTGCAGCTTTTTTTGCAAAAATAATATCCGGATCGCTTTCATTATCACCGCTGATAAACACATTGATCGGCACCTGATCCTTAATACATGCAAACACCATGCGGCTATCGTAACCACCTGTTAGGGATAGAGT
>JBAQWI010000118.1:0-1742 GCA_049298835.1 Oscillospiraceae bacterium | reverse complement strand
GACTCCATGTTTTCAGAGACAATGTCGCAAACTGCGACCAAGTTAAGTTTATTATTTATTGCTGCTTTTATATGATTTGTGGAAATTCTTCCACAGCCTATTAATGCATAATCCATAGTTTACTTCCCTTTACAATAATTCTATTTTGCTTCTATCTTTTATATTTTTCAATGCATTTCTCGTGTCAAATATTGCCTTTGCACTACTTGCCACCATTTCATAGTCAACATTGGTGTGCGCAGCTGCAATACAGATTAAATCATAACCAGCAATGATGTTTTCATCTATTTTTCCTAAGCCTTTTCGCAATTGACCGTGGTATTTATATTCTGCAATATAGGAGTCGTAAAACTCTACATTTGCACCTGTTTTTTCAAAGTTTTCTATTACTGCAAGTGCTGGGCTTTCACGATAATCATCAATATCATTCTTATAAGCCACACCTAAAACCAATATTTTCGAGCCATTTAATGACTTCTTGAATTGGTTAAGTATTTTGCCTGCTCTTTCCACTGTATATTCTGGCATCTTATCATTTACCATCATTGAACTTTCTATCATTGAAGTATGAAAACCAAACTCTCTTGCTTTCCAAGATAAATAATAAGGATCAAGAGGTATGCAATGCCCGCCAAGTCCTGGACCTGGATAAAATGCTTGAAATCCATAAGGCTTTGTTTTGGCTGCATCGATAACTTCCCATATATTTATGTTCATTTTATTACATAAGATAGCAAGTTCATTGACTAAACCGATATTGACATTTCTATAGGTATTTTCCAGTATCTTTTCCATTTCAGCAACTGCAGGAGTTGATACTTCATGCACATCACCCTCAAGTACTGCACGATACATTGCAGATATTACCTCCAACGCATCTTTGCCTACTGCACCAACTACTTTTGGTGTATTTTTCGTCTTATAAATTAAATTTCCTGGATCAACCCTCTCTGGTGAAAAGCCTAAGTAAAAATCTTCACCGCAAATAAGACCAGAATTTTTTTCTAATATTGGCTTTAGCAATTCTTCAGTTGTTCCAGGGTATGTTGTAGATTCAAGTACCACCATTGCGCCTTTTTTTAGGTATTTTGAAATTGCCTCAGTCGACGATTTTACATAGCTAATATCTGGTTGTTGGTATGCATCAAGTGGCGTTGGCACACAAATTGCAATAAAATCTACATCTTTGATAAAGCTAAAATCTTTTGTCGCTGAAAGCATACCACTTTCAACTATTCCTTTTAAATCAGAATCGACTACGTCGCCTATATAATTATGTCCAGCGTTAACCATTTCTACTTTCTCTGATTGGACATCAAAACCAATTGTCTTAAATCCAGCCTTAGCTTTTTCTACTGCAAGTGGCAAACCAACATATCCAAGACCTACAACACCTACAACAATTTCTTTATTCTTAATTTTTCCCAATAGTATATCTTTCATTTTGATTACTCCTATACAATTTCATTTAATATGTAATTTTCTTAAACATTTATATTATACCATAAATTTTCCTTTTGTTAAGAAATATATTTAAATTATTATAAATATTTTAACTTTTACTTTCAATTACATATATACTAAAATCCATATATATTATTGTGTTAAATATATATATGTTTCCTAAATAAGTGAATATATTACAGAAATTTGGTGCATATTATCAAAATAATTACTTTTTATCAATAGAATTTTAGGTTTCAGTGTGTTATAATATGTGAATAGTGTATTAACAATGTATG
>JBAQWI010000117.1:0-2224 GCA_049298835.1 Oscillospiraceae bacterium | reverse complement strand
ACCAAGAAGTGGTTCATTTTCAAGTTTTGCTGAAAATGGTTTTCCAACAAGAACGAGGCATGCCTGCTGGGAAAGATACCAAGGTATTTCATTCTTTTTAAGTAGCTCTATGGTTACATTCTCTACCCACTCAAAATACTCATTGAGATTTATTGATTTCGGTATGTCATTTATTGTTAGTTTCTTCAATTCAGTCGCTGAAAATCTACAAATTTCAGCAAGACAATAATAGGCTATATTCTTTTCACGAATTGGCGTTTCGTTGTTAATCTTAGTTAATAGTGCATTCCATACTGTTTCAACAAGCACTTTATCAGGGAAAAGTTGAATACCTTTTTTTAACAAAAGTGTAAGTGCTGGATTTCTAGACCAACTCCCGACAAACCTTCTGGCAACAGCCTCTTGTGCTGCATCTAAAGCCAATATTTCTTTTTGATTGGTGAGCTTTCTGCGCGATTTAAATAGCTTTGTCCAACGATTAGCTGCAAATCTTAATAAAGTGTCTTCACGCACTTCTAATTTAGGTTGGTGGATATTCGCTAAAGGGTGCTGGTTAATAACCTCATGAAACTGAGATGCCTCTGCACGTGTGAAGAGGTTGTCTAATGAACTTTCTGCAAACTCTAATGAATCCATATCAATCGGACCACTGGCGAGAGACTGTATGCCCTCCATTTGTTTAACAGTTTGCCCTTCTTCACCGTTCCACTTAATGATTTTCGTTTTTTCAGGGTTTAAAATAATGCCTTTAGGCAATAAGCTTTGAAGTTTATCTACAAGTTTCTTTTTGATTAAATCTTCAGCTACCTCTATATTTTCTTGGTCAACTGAAATAATTAGTCTAATGTCATCAACATATCGACAATAATCATGAATTGAAACGCCCAAATCACGTGATCGCTTGATTGCATGACACGCGTTATCAAACTTAATTAGATAAACGTTGGCAAAAAACCCACTCGCAACCAAACCCTGAGGTAAACCTTCATCTTTTAATGGTAATTTTAGGCAATCATTTAAGTCAAAGTCGGTTTTATGCCATTGCCAATTAAACGCATCTGCAACAATATTCCAAAAAGCTTCTGTTTCGCTTTTAGCCAATTTATAAAAATCATCAACTAATGCTCTAAGCTCACTTAACAACTCATCACGATGGATCGAGTCATAAAATGCAGACATATCCAGTTGAACTTCATATACCTGTTGAGTCCCCTCAAAAACTTGATTCAACTCATCAATTAAATTAGCGGATTTTGCTGTACGTGTTAAAAACCTTTCGTAGTCCTTGAAGTATTTGCTATAAGTGGTGCTATTTCCCCATCCAAAATTAGCCTTTGATTTTTTATCATCCCATTTGCAAAATAAACGATTACCATAACTACTGACATTATCTCTATCGGATGTAGCACCTTGGATTGTCTCTACAGCATCTGCCACACACATCATAATTGCAGTTGCTATAGTTTGATCCTTGATGTTGATATGAGCCAATGGTCGCAAAGGCTCACTAACACTCTTTAACTGATTTGTTGATGTATCTTTTTTTGGTTTTGGTCTCCAAACCCAATTCTCATCAACTTTATCAAATGACCAAATATCTCCCTTTGGTGCTGGTACAAGCCGAAGTGGCGAGGGCTTATAGGTTTGAGTTTTTAACTCTTCTGACCAACTCTGGATATTCTCTTCTAAGTTAAAAGTAGATGCATCTAGCTCTAGCGTATCTGCGTACCAATTATGTGAGCGAATATAGCTATGACTTTTTTTCCACGCTTGGGCTAAAACAACAGGGTCAGATAAATAATCTAAAGTTGGTTTCAGCTGTTTATATTTTTGGTTAACTAAACTCATAAATTAAGCCACCGCCTGCGCCACCAAAGCATCGGCAATGGTTTGTTGTTGCTGGTTGGCTTGTTGAATGCGGGTTTTGAGTTGGTCGCACAGCGCCATGAGGGCATCTACTTTGGCGACGATTCGGTGTTGTTCGGCGAGTGGAGGGACTGGTAATAAGATATTTTTTGATTTTGTAACTGATATATTGTCTTGGCCTGCCGTACCAATAAGTTCTATGTCTTTCAAATAGGAACCTTCCTTGAAGAAGTTAAGAACGTATTTATTATTCATAGGCTTAATCAATCCAAAAAAAACTATAGCTTGATTACAGTTCCACTCTGGGTAGGTATCAGGAATAATTGCGACTTTTCCAAGTGGTGGCCCAACAATATTC
>JBAQWI010000116.1:0-9614 GCA_049298835.1 Oscillospiraceae bacterium | reverse complement strand
GTGCAATAAACCTAGAGTTTTAAATATTTTTATCTATCATCACGATTTTAAAAGAGGAAGTAAGTCACCGTATCCCTGATTTTGCATAATTTCTTTTGGGATAAACTTTAGAGAGGCGCTGTTAATGCAGTATCTTAGTCCACCTATATCCTTAGGTCCGTCGCCAAAACCAAAAGACTATTTTAATATACCCCTAAATAGAGGTGCTTATCACAAAAATACAAACTCCAAATATAAGTAGTGGAATTCCGACTATAACTAAAAGTGTAATGCCAATTATTTTTAATACACGCATTGTCTTTTCATTACCATGTGGATAATCTTCATCTTTAACGCCATTTATTTCTACTATATTTTTTGCTTTTTCATCATCATGTTGATAATCTTCATTTAATTCTTCGTCTTTATTAGAGTTGTTGTTCTCACTATTATTGTTGTTTTCCATACATAAATCTCCTTCAAAATAGTTTTTTAATTTTTGGCTTGGTAATCAACACTTGCTTTTTTCTTAAAGATATTCTTAATGTTTTTTCTACATATAAATATTACACTAGCTAAACAAATCATCTGATAATACGATATTCCCAAAATTATTCGGTCAGACTCTCTTATAAACTCCAAGAAAAATCTAAATGATAAATAGGAAATTATAAGATATCTAAATAGTATACCAGGTTTTAACTCTGTTCGTTTTTTTAGATAAAGAAAACATAGGAATAGCCCTAAGTCAAAAGCCAATTCATATAGCTGTGTAGGGTATCTGTAAATACCATCACCAAAATTTACTCCAAGTAATTTTGGTGACTCTATTCCATAGCAACATCCAGCAAAAAAGCAACCCAGTCTGCCAATTGCCATTCCTAAAGCGGCAGGAGCGGCAATATCGTTACCCGTTTTCATTTTTATATTAAGGCGTTTTTTAAGAAGAAATATACCTAAAAATCCACCCAACAAACCACCTACAATTGTTTTACCAGATAAAAGCAAACTAATATTTTCGGGATACTGAAACAGCAATTTATAGTTGAAAATAATTATTGGTAGCTTTGCCCCTAAAATTCCGCCTAAAAGAGCAAATATAATAATTAAAGTTCTATAGCTGTTTTTTTCTTTATCCATCTTTACAGCAGTTAATTTATAGCATATAGCAGCAACTATAAAAGCCAATATCATAAAAAAAGTATAGGAGGGTATATGCAGGTTTAAAATGTCAATATAATGCATAACGCCAAAGTCCTTAGGGGAAATATGTTCATCTAGCATCTTTTTTTAAACCTCTTAATTTTTTACCAAATCTACAACAATTGCTATTGCAAACAACACATTCATACAGCTTTTGAGCAGAGCAATATCCACAAGATGCTATTGTTTGTAGTATTGCGAAAAAGGCTATTAAAATAACACAAACAATGGTTGGTAAAAAATAATAACTCACAATTGACAAAATGCAGAAAACACATGCAACAATATGAGCAAATCGCATACTGTGCATATTAATAAATTCCTCTGTAGTGTGAAATAATTTTGCAAATGTAAAATCATAGAGTTTAACAAGTGGAGAACGATGTACACCTGTAAAAACTGAGATGAACATAATGACTAACACAATATCTACTGGAACTATGTTTTTGAGTATTAGGGATAGCCATAAAAGCCCAGCAATTACATATTTGCAAAAAGCAACCGATTGTTTTTTGACTGTGACCAATCTAATCATTCTTTTGTCCTCGTTTTCGTAATTTTATGAGAAATAATCCCGTCTGGGATTTGTACTCTAAAAACTCATCTTGAAAGGTCATATGTAACATTTTATCTTCTTGTTTTGCTCTTAAAATCATAAGTGGAATAAATACTATTGTGTTAAGGAAAAAAATGAAAGGGTTTACAAAAAGAAATGAAAACCCGTAAAGCATCAAAATGGTTGAGGAATAAAGCGGATGACGTATATATTTATATAGTCCAGTTTTAGTCAAGGTATGATTTTCGTATATTTTAATTTGGTTTCCCCAATTTCCTTTTAAATTAACCCTTCCTATTATGTTTATAATTGTTCCGAATACAATTAGCAGTGTTCCAAATAAAGCTATAATTAATGCTGTATTCAAATTTATATTGAGTGTTCCAATTTTTTTGTAAGCTAGAAAAACCATAACTATAAAGAATGCAAGCATACTTCCTGTTTCTACAATTGACTTTTTCACTTTTTTAACATGGCTTTTATTAGAAAAATAAAAACTAAGTACAATTGCAGATAGTAAAAGCCATAAACATACACCACAAATAATAGATAGGTCTAAAAAGTTAAATATGAGGTTATTATCCATTGTGTTGTCTCCTATGAATCATATTATATGCTGAGAAAGGAATTCTTTTTAAATCCTCTGTAATGATGTGGACACATTCTTTTTGCATAGATTTTAAATCAAAATTATATTTATCAACGAAAGATGAAATAGTTATTCTAAAAGTGTTTTCATTTAAGTACTTTACTCTATCCTCTGTATTCCAAAGAAGAAAGTTTTTAGGAACCATTTTATTAAAATCATTTAAGAAATCCAAACATTTACAAAACCCAAAACTAGGAGCTTGTCCTTGCGCTAGAGAGTCTTCAATTTTAAATAAAAATGTGTTACTAATATAAGGAACATATTTGTCTATATTTTTATTACGGGTAATAGGTACAAAACTATTACCACACTTATATAGATAAGTAACAGCTACCCTTTCTACGTTGCAGGGTAGGGGGACAAAATCATCAGCTTTTAATATTTTATTAGATGATTTTTCTATTAGGTTTATTATTCCAGAGACGGTATAAGAATCTTCACTTGCATTTTCGTAATTGCCAAAACGTGCAACTGGCTGAAAATTCACGCCCCTAATACACGAAGTGGATAACCCATAATTTATAATATCAGAAACCTCACTATCGTTTACGCCAGCCTCAACAGTACAAACCAAAGTGGTGGGAATATTGTACTTGCTCAAATTTTCTATTGCCTTTTTCTTTATGTCTAATAGTTTTCTGCTACGAAGCTTTTCATAAACAGCATCATGTTTTGAATCAAATTGCAAATATATTTCAAATCCACCAATGAATGACGATAATTCTCTAACAAAATCCTCATCCTCAGCCAATCTAATTCCATTTGTATTTAACATAATATGTCCAATATTTTTTTGTTTGCACATTTGTATAATTTCAATTATATTGCTGTGCAAAGTTGGCTCTCCACCGCTGATTTGAAGGATTTCAGCTTTGCCACCCTCTACGTCTACAAAAAAATCAACCATTTTTTCAATTGTACTTATTGATAAATCTTCACCTTTATTACCACAAGAAGCATAACAAATAGGACAAGCCATATTGCATTTAGTTGTTATTTCTATTAAACCAATACAGGTGTGTTGCTCATGATTTTCACATAAACCACAGTCAAAAGGACAACCCATTTTTACACAAGTTTCATTGCCATGTTGTGTCGAAGGCTTGTCATATAGCACCTTTTTAAGGTGATACTCCGCATTTTCTTCTAATATATGCTTTTGATTTCCATGAACAGGGCAATGTTTTATTATAAAAACCTTATTGTCTTCAATAGTTATTTTAGCATCAATTGGCTGTAAACAAATATTGCATATACTTCTTGTTGCTTGATAATATATATAATGGTTATCTATGATTACTCCCCCTAATTATGTATTGTATAAAAATATTACAACCATAATTATACTGTAAATAAATAACAATATCAACATAATTATACTAATGCCTTTTTTAACAACATAATAAAGGTGCTGTGGCAGCATTGTATTGCATATTGTGTAAAAATATGGTAATATATAGGAAAATTTAGTGGAGGTGTATCTATGAATCTAAATTACAAACGCACGTTTTTTATTGGATTTGCTTTTATGTCTATCTGCGCCTTTTGGCAGTTGTATGACAACGCAATTCCCAAAATGCTTGAGGGAACCTTTGGAATGGGGGAAACAAGTGTAGGTGTTATTATGGCGATTGACAATGTTGTTGCCCTTATTATGCTACCTCTTTTCGGTGCATTGTCAGACAGGACGAATACAAAAATAGGAAGACGAACCCCATATATTATAGTTGGAACAATTTTGGCAGTCATTTTTGCTTTAATAATTCCATTTGCAAACAATTCAAAAAATCTACC
This sequence comes from Oscillospiraceae bacterium, assembly GCA_049298835.1. Taxonomy (GTDB): domain Bacteria; phylum Bacillota; class Clostridia; order Oscillospirales; family Ruminococcaceae; genus Paludihabitans. Next base: position 5,433 of record JBAQWI010000116.1, on the reverse strand, counting down.
GCTGTTCATCGTTGCGCTCGGAGTAGTTCTTTTTGCCATGAGTACATATCGTTCGCCTGCTGTTGCGCTTATGCCTGACTTAACCCCTAAACCGTTGCGCAGTAAAGCAAATGCTGTCATTAATTTAATGGGTTCTGTAGGTGGTATCTTTACTCTTGCAATCATATTTTTATTTAAACCCACTCAAAGTGGAAGCTATGTAGGCGTTTATATTGCAATTTGCGTGTTGATGCTTTTGGCGGTTGGAGTTTTACTTTTGACAATCAAGGAACGCAAAGTTGCCTCTGAGGTTGCGGTTTATAATATTGATGAAATTGTTTCCAAAAAGGAAAAGAAAATACCAATGGCAAAGGACGTTAAAACTAGTCTTTGCTTCTTACTTGCTTCAATTGTCCTTTGGTTTTTCTCTTATAATGCTGTAGCAACTGCGTTTTCCCGTTTTACTGCAAATGTATGGAACGATACTGAAGATTTATATGCAAAATATCTTATGGTGGCAACAATTTTTGCAATCGTTAGTTATTTCCCAATTGGATTAATTTCTTCTAAAATTGGACGTAAAAAGGTAATACTCAGTGGTATCGTGATGATAACAGCAGCATTTACCAGTGCGTTTTTCTTTACAACGGTAACACCTCTTGCCTATATCGTATTTGCATTTGTCGGAATTGGATGGGCTGCAATTAACGTCAACTCCTACCCAATGATTGTCGAGATGAGTAAGGGTGCAGATGTCGGAAAATACACTGGACTGTACTACACCTTCTCTATGGCAGCACAAATTGCGACACCAATTTTATCTGGTTTTCTCATTGAAAATACTTCTCTTGAATATAAAATATTATTTCCGTATGCTACAATATTCTCAGCGCTCGCATTTGTTACAATGCTGTTTGTGAAACACGGTGATTCAAAGCCCGAGCTAAAAAAAGATAAGCTAGAATATCTAGGAGATGCTGATTAATGATTTTTCTGTATTGTTTACTTTTGCTATTTGTAATACTTATCATACTATATCTTTTTGCAATCGCACCAAGCTCTAATTTACATTCAGTAGAGGAATTTAGAGATGTACGGTTTGCACATAGGGGGTTGCACGGAAACGGTGTTCCCGAAAATAGTATGAAAGCATTTTCTCTTGCTGCTGAAAAGGGATTTGGCATTGAACTTGATATCCATTTGACAAAGGACAACAGGGTTGTCGTTATCCACGACTACGACACCAAAAGAGTTTGTGGTAAAAGTCTTTGCGTTGAGGACTCTACATATATAGAACTTTGTGGATTGTGGCTTGAAAATACAAACCAAAAAATTCCGCTTTTTGAAGATGTTCTAAAACTTGTTGACGGAAAGATTCCAATTCTTGTGGAGCTTAAAAGCAAGGGGACAAAAACAACACTTTGTCCCTTTGCAGCCAAAACACTTGACGACTATAAAGGCAAGTATTGCATTGAAAGCTTTAGCCCCTTTATCGTTTCTTGGTTTTTCAAAAACAGAAAAAATGTTGTAAGAGGACAGCTTTCTCAAAAAATGAAAACAGTTGGAGGTAATAACTTCAAGAATAAATTACTTGGTTTCATACTTACAAACCTTCTGACAAACTTTATTACAAGACCAACTTTTATTGCCTATAACTATAAGGATGTGTCAAATCTCTCTGTTAAATTATGCAAAAATCTTTTCAAAACACCGATTTTTGCTTGGACTCTCAAAGGTGCTAAGATACAAAAAAATGTCGAGGGAAATTTTTTTGCATATATATTTGAACAATAGAAGAGCAAAAAGGGCGACCGTTTGGTCGCCCTTTTTGTTTTTTGAAGATGTATACTTTTATAGGTGCATTTAGAACCATTTCTTCTTTTTGAAAATGATAATGCAAATGATACAAACAATAATACTTAATCCTATCACAAATGGATATCCCAAGTTCCAAGAGAACTCGGGCATTTTGAGGTTCATTCCGTACCATCCGACAATTAAGGTCAAAGGCATGAAGATAGAGGTAATCACTGTGAAAACTTTCATAACGCTATTCTGCTCGATGTCTATTTGAGCCTGATAAGCTTCGCGTACTTGACTTACAAAGTCACGAAGGTTAAGTACTGTGCTAAATAAGCGGTCGACACGATTGTCAAGAACTACAAAGTGTCTCAAATTTTCTTGTGTTATTAAGTTATTTTCATTTTCGGTAATATCTTCAAATATTGAGTTTAACTGCTCGTAGTATTTTTTTAGCCTGATTAGTTCTTTTCTAAATAAAATGATACCTTGCGTACATTCTGCCTTGGAATTTATAAGCAGATTGTTCTCCATTTCAGCAATTTGTTCTTCTAACTTTTCCAAATAGTCCATATCTGGTTTCATTAGCTCAGCAAAGAATGAGGACAACACCTTTTCATTGGTTGTAAATTCTTTTACAATTGTCTGCACTTTTTTAAGCAATCTTTTTTCTTCACATATAAAAAAAATATTCTCTTTTGAAAAATAAATGATTATTTGGGATGGATCTGCTTTTTGATCAAAGATATCATACCAGTCAAAAGATAGTAGACAAGCATTTCCCAAGCTTTCAAACCGTTCCACTTGTTGTGCTTCAATTCGATCTAGAATTACCTCTTCTATGTATGGGGCTAGTTCTCTTACCTCTGACAGACTAAATATTTTATTCATAGTATCCTCCGCATTTACATTGTTTTAAACTTTCAATTATTGCCATCTCCACTTTGAATAATAACGATTAACAGAAAATTGTATAGATTCTTGTGCATCATTGTTTGTAAATAAAAGCACTGAACCCAGTCGATTTTCTGTGATTTCTGAAAAACCTCTATTACGCATATAATTAATCAAGTTATCTTGCGCTTTATCTGATTTAGAAATGATAACCTTTGGAGATTCTTGCAACTCAACATATTCTGTATCCGTAAATGTAATTTTAGCTAATCCAATTCCTGTCGAAATTGGATTTACAACTTCAAATTTAGTATAAGATACAATCATAGATAAAATTACAATAGAGATAATTATGCTGGCTGAAAGTATAATGATTTTAGCTTTTTTTGATTTCAAAACCATGATACACACACTCCTATTATATAAATAATCTCACAAAGTCATCTTGCATCACTTTACCCAACAAGATAAAACTATTTACAAATAGTATAGCATAAAAATGGAAAAAATACTTGTGTTTTTGACTAGCCAATGGTGCTATTTTCAAAGGTGTATTTCTGAATACCAGTGTTAACATAGGTATTGACTATACTAACCAAACCACCTTGAGCGAAGTATCGTTGCTGCACAGATAAAATGGGTGTGAATTCTTTGACGCCGAATTGTTTTGCCATTAATATATCGCATAGTTTTATGTCACAAGTCATTTCACATTCTAACTTTTTCACACCATAATATTTGCATAAAAACAAATAGATTGATTTATCAGAAAGTTTATAGGTTGTTGTTTTTGCGATGAACACTTCAGAGGTGACATATAGTTGCCCCTCCATATAGCCACTTCTTTTGCAACGATAAATCACATCTTGTCCACTAAACTGCTGGGAAAGTGTGTGGTCACATTTATATAGTAGGAACTTACTGCACTCATAAGAAATTGGTTTCACTTTGTTGTCCTCTTTATATTCTAACGGACATATGCCGTTATTGTCATAATTTCTTTGCCCTCAGACTTGCCATACGGAGTGATTGTATAAGTGTCAACATGAGCTGGGATGATAAAGGTTTCTGCATAATGGACGATAAAATTTTCAAAAGAATTGGTAGGACTTTGGATAATTGCTTCGATACCTTCGACTAAGTTTAACATATTTACGCTACCTTTTGTAGTGCAATGAACTGTTTGTGTAGTCCTATGTGTAACGGTTTCAATGAATTCACGTTCGTGTAACCCAGTTTTTGTAACAGTTAGCGTATCTGTTTTTTCTAGCACGGTGAAGTTGTTAACGAGATTATCGTGTACCCATTTTGTATCCCTGTCCCATTGGATTACTTTTTCACCATGTTCAATGTGAATAGGGCGTGGTAATCCGTCTAATCCAAGCCTGTCCCAATCAAAAAGCTTGAATGTAAAGATATAGGGAGTTGCACTAATTTCAAGCACCATAGTGTTGGTTGCGGAACAATGGATTGTGCCTGCAGGAATTAAGATATGGTCATGTTTTTTTACTGCTATTTTATTGACATATTTCTCAGCAGGGAAGGATATTTCACCATTTTGTGCACGATTTAAATCAGCAATCATCTGAGTAGAATCGACATTTTCCTTTACGCCAAGGTAAACAAATGTTTCTTCGGTTTCGTCTGTATCTAGTATATAATAACTTTCGTCCTGTGTATAGTTCATACCAAAATTTTGTTGAATATATTCAGTCAAAGGATGCACCTGTAAGGACAGATTTTGACCACCCATTGTATCTAGGAAATCAAATCGAATAGGGAACTCTGCACCAAAACGGCCATGCACACGCTCGCCCAAAAGTTTTTGTGGTTGATAGAATACCAAGTCAATAGAGGGAACTTCAACTCTAACATCACCGTAGACCATATACAAGCTGTTTTCCTCTGGGACACCGTCAAAGCTCCACGCATAGTTTGCTTTATCTTGTGGCAAAGAGCAGACATCTTTCATCCATTGTCCACCCCAAACGCCTGGATCAAAATAGGGAACAACACGGAATGGTTGGCTAACAACTTGAGATAAACCTTCAAAAAATGCGCTAGATGTAATCATCTTAGGACTATTTGAAACATTGGTATCTAGTACATAGTCCATGTCTTTCCATACGTTTTGCTTATGCTTGTCTGCAAAACGCCACTCTACAAAGAAGCCTTGTTTATACTTTGTTAAAATTGGAGCATCTCTATTATCTGTATTCCAGTTTGACGCACCCTGTTTGTATCGAGTTTGAATTTCCCAACGTGCAAGGTCACAATGGATAAGAATATCACCCTTAGTAATCAGGCTTGCACCCACACCATAAACCAACACAACGCCATTTGTAATGGCTTCTAGCTCTGTCCTTGCAGTTTGAAGTTTGTCATAATCAAAATAGGTATCTATCTTTTTGTGGGACATAAACCCAAAAACACGGTCATCGGTTAAGTTATCAGCAATTTTCTCTTTGTATAATTGCGCTGAAATGGCACAGTTATCAGAACAGATTACTTTTACAGGATTTAGTAGTGCAAACCCATCCAACAACTCTTTATAATCAACATTTGGATAACAATCTAAGACAATAATCGTCCTGCCACCCGATAGTTTTTGTGTCAGTTCGTGAGCAATTGCGGAATATCCTGAAAACGCTTGGTTATCATAACCTTTAATATCTGTTTGTGGATATTTATCGTAGTTTCCATAAGTGGTATAAGATTTTTTCATAGTAATCTCCCTTTAATTTTGTATCTGTATCATAG
>JBAQWI010000115.1:0-9303 GCA_049298835.1 Oscillospiraceae bacterium | reverse complement strand
CTACCATGTTAACTCCTGGGCTTAACTCATCACAGTTTCCTCTTGTAAATACTTTAACGTCAACTATGATACCACATTCACCATGAGGTACTTTTAGTGAAGTATCTCTAACTTCTCTTGCTTTTTCGCCGAAGATTGCACGAAGCAGTCTTTCCTCAGCAGTCAGCTCAGTTTCTCCCTTAGGAGTAACTTTACCAACAAGAATATCACCAGAGCGAACCTCAGCACCGATACGGATAATACCGTTCTCGTCAAGGTCTTTTAATGCATCTTCACCAACGTTTGGAATATCTCTTGTGATTTCCTCTGGGCCTAGTTTTGTATCTCTAGCCTCAGTTTCGTACTCCTCGATATGGATAGAGGTGTAAACGTCATCACGTACGATTTTTTCATTAATCAAAACCGCATCCTCATAGTTGTAACCTTCCCAAGTCATAAAGCCGATTAGAGCATTCTTACCTAGTGAGATTTCACCGTCTGCGGTAGCTGGTCCGTCAGCAAGCACTTCGCCTGCTTTGATTGGTTGTCCTTTTGTAACAATAGGACGTTGGTTTGTACAAGTTCCTTGGTTAGAACGTTTGAACTTAGTCACTTTATATTGGTGCATACGTCCATTTTCATCTTTAATTACAATCTCGTCAGCAGAAACACGCTCAATTGTACCAGTGTGTTTTGATACAAGTACTACACCAGAGTCAACTGCTGCTTTGTATTCCATACCAGTACCAATAATAGGTGCTTCTGTTCTTAGCAGTGGAACTGCCTGACGTTGCATGTTCGCTCCCATAAGTGCACGGTTTGCGTCATCGTTTTCCAAGAAAGGAATCATTGAAGTCGCAACAGATACAACCATCTTAGGAGAAACGTCCATGAAGTCTACTGATTCGCGGTCGATTTCCAAAATTTCGCCTCTGCGACGTGCGTTAACTCTTTTACGTTCAAACATAGAGTCTTCAGTAATTGGCTCATTTGCCTGTGCTACAACATAGTTGTCCTCGACGTCAGCAGTCATGTACTCAACTTGCTCAGAGATAACGCCTGTAGTTTTATCAACCTTACGATAAGGCGCCTCGATGAAACCATAATCGTTAAGACGTGCAAATGATGCAAGATAAGAGATAAGACCAATGTTTGGTCCCTCAGGAGTCTCGATAGGACACATTCTGCCATAATGGCTATAATGAACGTCGCGAACCTCAAAGCCTGCTCTATCACGAGAAAGACCGCCAGGACCAAGCGCTGACAAACGACGCTTATGTGTAAGCTCCGCAAGTGGGTTTGTTTGATCCATAAATTGTGAAAGTGGAGAAGAACCAAAGAACTCTTTGATTGAAGCTACCACTGGTCTAATATTAATGAGGGCTTGTGGAGTTACAACATCCATATCTTGTGCTTGTAGTGACATTCTCTCACGAATAACGCGCTCCATTCTGGAAAAACCAATACGGAACTGATTTTGCAAAAGTTCACCAACAGTACGGATACGACGGTTTCCAAGATGATCGATATCATCTACATTTCCAACGCCATAGACAATGTTATTCATATAGTTAATTGAAGCAAAGATATCATCCTTGATGATATGACGAGGAACAAGCTCGTTTGCTCTTTTCTTAATCATCTCAAGTTTTTGCTCTTCGTCTTCAGCTTTTTCAAAAATATCCATCAAAACTTTAAAACGAACCATTTCATTAATTCCGCATTCTTTTTTGTCAATTCCTGGTATAAAATAAGCAATATCAACCATACCATTAGATATAATTTTCACTACTTTTTCGCCTTCATTAACATAAACATAAGCGGTATCAACGCCTGCTCTTTGGATTTTAACAGCAACTTCTCTAGTCAGTTTTTGCTCTGCCTCTGCAATAACTTCACCAGTCATCATGTCGATAATAGGCTCTGCTAGGGTTTGACCAACCAAACGGTTTTCTATTGAAAGCTTTTTATTATACTTGTATCTTCCGACCTTCGACAGATCATAACGACGCTCGTCAAATAAAAGTGGAACAATATGTTTTACCGCAGACTCAATTGTTGGAGGCTCGCCTGGACGAAGTTTTCTGTAAACTTCAAGAAGAGCTTCTTCGCCATTTTTAGTTGCATCTTTGTTGGTTATGGTTGCCATTACACGCTCGTCCTCACCCAAGACACCATAAACCTCGGCGTCAGAACCCTCAGAAGAAGTAAGTCCAAGTGTGAAATCACTTGAAATATCCTCAGCGCTAACGTCATCTCTAACTTTTAAAAGAGCACGAACAAACGCTGAAATAGGAATTTTTCTATTTTTATCTATTCTAACATAGAAGAAGTCGTTTGAATCAGTTTCATATTCAAGCCACGCACCACGGTTAGGATTTATTGTTGATGTATATAGCTTTTTACCGGTTTTATCATATGAATCGCTGAAGTATACACCAGGTGAACGTACTAATTGAGAAACGATAACACGCTCTGCACCATTTATAACGAATGTGCCACTTTCGGTCATCTTTGGGAAATCTCCCATGAAAATCTCTTGTTCTTTCACTTCGCCTGATTCCTTGTTAAGTAGGCGTGCAGTCACCCTTAAAGGTGCGGCATATGTTACGTCACGGTCTTTGCACTCTGCTACTGAATACTTAGGCTGATCGTCTAAACGATAACCAACAAAGTCCAAAACCAAATTTCCTGTGTAATCTGTAATTGCAGATACATCGCTGAAAACTTCTTTTAGTCCCTGCTTTACAAACCATTCATAAGAATTTTTTTGCACCTCAATTAAGTTTGGCATTTCTAGTACTTCATTGATTTTTGCAAAGCTCATACGTGTGTTTGTACCCAGCTGAACCGGCTTGACATTTACCATAGGCTTATCACTCCATTCATATATTTAAAACCAACTGTCGAATATGTAGAAATTTATGCGGTTTTATGCAGAAATTTCTACTAATTGGTATTGCAATTTTGTATCTGTTGTGATATACTGTTTTAAAGATAGGTATAACACTTCATTTTGATACAGTATATTATTATATAATGTGAATTCACATTTGTCAATAGTAAATGAATAAAAACTTTTTAAACCCACTGGATTTTTCCAGTGGGTTTTTTGTTTGTGGGGTTAATAATAGCAATCATCATGCCATTTTAATTGGTTTTTGTCAATGTATTCCCATATTCGTTGATAATCCTGCTCATTTCGAATAATATGGTCATAATAGTTCCGTTGCCATATCCGCTTGTTAAATGGCGGATATGCTCCTTTTTTCACTCCATCAATATATTTAATTGTTGTACTGCGTTTAAATGATTGTATTATTGTCGCCAAGGTTGTCGTAGGGGCGGATTCAATATCCGCCCTGTTTGAATTTGTCCCATTTTCGTTATGGGCAGATATGGAATCTGCCCCTACAATAATAATCCCATGAAAATGATTAGGCATCAGAACATATTTGTCTAATTGAATGTCATAAATTTCTTGTTTTAAACCTAAATAAATTTGTTCAATCATTTCTCCTGCCGTATTCAATTTTATTTTTCCATCAATTATTTCACCAAATAGATGCTCACGGTTTTCAGTGCAAATAGTTACATAATAAAATCCATTCTTCGAATAATTGTAATTTTTCAACCGAATTGACTGTCGATGATGAATATCAGGATTGTAATTAATAAACCTAACACCTCCAACGTTACACAAATTCACTTGTTGTATCTAACTATACAACCTACCCATTAAAAAAGTAATATAGCTCATAAAATGTGCAAAAACAATTCCTGCGCCCTCTAAATCGGGGTTCCAACGCTTTACCCATTCGAGGGAAACATATCCGTCATAGCCATTTTCTTTGAGGATTTTGAGTGCGTCAAAAATCGGCACATCGCCATACCCCATCATGCGATAGGCAAGGCTTTCGCCCAACATAATGCTGTCCTTAACGTGAATATATTTCACGTATTTACCTATGTTTGAGTGGGTTTCTTGTGGTTGTTCTCCAAAATAGCGGAATGGGTGGTGGATATCCCAAAGGACACCCTTATTCTCGCTTTCGATTGCTTCCATAAATTCGAGCATTTCTTTGGAATTTGCTAAAATTCCATTGGTTTCAATGAGTGGGATTACCCCCCTGCTCTCGCCATATTGGCACATATCATTATAGAGTTTAATCGCATTTTCCATGTTAACATCTTCAGGTTGCGGGTGAGAGGATATCATAATACGAATGTATTTTGCAGAAAGCTTGCTTGCCAAATCAATGTAACTTTTTGCATCCTCTAAGGCAGTTTTGTTGTCCTCACCAATTGAAATGCCACTTGTAAGCATTGAAAATTCAAGTTCGCAAGACTTCATTTTTGCAATGGTTTTTTCGATGTGTTCTTGATTAAACGCCTTGATTTTAGGAACAAAAAGCTCATTTGCAACGCCACGAACTTCGATACCGTCAAATTTTAAATCCTTTGCTATGGAATATATCTCGTTCCAATCCCAATCGGGACAGCCTAGGGTTGAAAATGCCAGTTTCATATTGATTGACCTCCTTTAATTAATTCGTTGAAATTTTTCAACAAAACAATTTTTCGCTCAAGCTTCGCTTTCACTCAAAGCTATTGCCTTTAATATTGTAATGAAGTTCTTTTGTCGCTCTCGTTCCTCGCTCTTCAAAAGAACGACTGAACTATGGGGCTTTCACATCGCCTTTGGCTCGTAAAATTCCCCATATTTCATGTCAAGCAGTTTCAATTGAATTTGCTTTTTGTAAGTTTAACATTTCTATCGCCCATTCACGCATCTTAAACTTCTGTATTTTTCCGCTGGCTGTCATTGGAAAGCTATCTACGAAGGCGATATAACTAGGCACTTTGTGTCGAGCCATACTCTCTTTGACATAGTCTTTCGCCTCTTGCTCCGTCCATTCTACGCCTTTTCTTAGCACGATACAAGCCATAACTTCTTCACCGTACTGCTCGCTAGGCACACCGATTACCTGAACGTCCTGCACCTTTTCGTTGGTGTATAAAAACTCCTCAATCTCTTTTGGATAGATGTTTTCACCACCTCTGATAATCATATCTTTAATTCTACCTGTAATCTTATAATAACCATTTTCGTCAACCATTGCAAGGTCTCCCGAATGAAGCCACCCATCAGCATCAACTGCTTGTGCGGTCGCCTCCTCCATTTTGTAGTAGCCCTTCATAATGTTGTATCCACGAGCACAAAATTCACCTGTTTGATTTACCCCTAGTGTTTCCCCTGTTTCTGGGTCAACAATCTTTGTTTGAACGTGTGGCATAGACTTGCCAACTGTGCTTACCCTTAGTTCCAAGCTATCGTGAATAGTCGTCATCGTTGTGGCAGGAGATGCCTCAGTTTGACCATATGTAATGGTAATTTCTTTCATGCCCATTTCATTGACTACCTTTTGCATTATCTTAATTGGACAGGGTGAACCTGCCATAATTCCTGTGCGTAATTTAGGAAACTTATAGTTTTTGAAGTCTTTATGTTCAAGCACCGCAATGAACATAGTAGGCACACCGTGCACCGCTGTACATTCCTCATCTTGGATTGCTCTCATAAACTCAGTTGGGCGATAACTCTCTAGTGGAACCATAGATGCCCCATGTGTCAAGCACGCCATAATGGCAAGCACTAGTCCAAAACAATGAAAAAATGGAACTGGGATGCAAAGTTTATCCTCATGGGTAAAATTCATGCAATCACCAATACATTTGCCGTTGTTTACAATGTTGTAGTGGGTTAGCATAACGCCCTTAGGAAAGCCTGTTGTGCCACTTGTATACTGCATATTAACGACATCATGAAAGTTTTGCTTTGCCTTTTGCTCTGCAAGTTCTTTTTCCGATATCGCGTTTGCCCTATCAAAAAGCACGTTAAACGCCATCATTCCAGCAGGAGCCTCGTCACCAGTTAAGATAACTGATTTTAAGCAAGGAAGCATAGGAAAATCAAGGTTATTTGCCTGTTGGTTTTTTAAAGTTGGACAAAGCTCATTTACAATTGCAACATAATCCCCATATTTTGTGCCCTTTGTCATAACAAGCACTTTTGCATCGGATTGACGCAATAGATATTCAAGTTCAAACACCTTGTAGTTTGTATTTACGGTGACTAGGATTGCACCAACTTTTGCACAAGCAAACAAGGTTAATAGCCACTCTGGAACATTGGTTGCCCATATTGCAACATGATCGCCTTTTTTGATGCCGATAGCCATAAAGCCTTTTGCAACCTCATCAACCTCTTTGTCAAACTCGCTCCAAGTGCGACAATAGTCCCTATCAATATACTTAACCGCCATTTGATTTGGATAGGTTTTTGCAACATCCTCAAGTAAATTCCCAACCGTAGTTTCAATTAAGCAAGCTGAGCTTACAGGCATATCGCGTTCAAAGCTAAAATCATCATTTTTAGTATCTTCCTCGCATTGATAATTTTCGTTTAATCTGTTCATTGTAATTTTCCTCCCTTAAAGTATGATAAATAAGGATTTTTCAAGGAAAATTAAGAACAAAAAAGCTCTCGTCTCCTCGAAAAAATCAAGGAGACGAAAGCGTAAAATTACTTCCGTGGTACCACTCCAGTTGACATATGTAAAATCATACGCCCACTCTTATCGCATCTGTTACAATGCTAGCCCATATATCGGTGGACAAACCGTTCCAATCTAATCTCAGCAAAAGCCAATTTCAACGGACTGCTCATGGGCGAGTTCGTCATATACTAAGTACCATTTCACAGCGAACAATGGCTCTCTTAAACGTTAGTCTACAATTACTATTCCCAATCAACGCATTAAAGTATTAAATTGATTGATATTATCATTATATTATCAGAAGTCTAATAAGTTGTCAAGTATAAAAATTTATTTTTCTTCATCTTGTGGACTTGCATTCTTTAGCGTAAACCAAAAATTACTTCCCACACCCAATGTACTCGTTACACCAAAACGGGAATTATGCTTGATTAAAATCGCCTTTACAATAGAAAGTCCCAATCCTGTGCCCATTCCTTTGCGTTCGGTATTTTTATACGGTTTGTAATATCTGTCCCAAATTAACGGCAAATCAGCTTCGGAAATCCCTGTTCCTGTATCAGAAATTTGGAGTTTAACCTCGTCATCTCCGTCACGTGTGATGGATACCGTTATCTGTTTAATCTCACCGATATGGTTGACTGCATTATTGATAATGTTATATAAAACCTGCTCAATACGGACTTCGTCTGCAAGCACATTAAACGACTCTCCTGCATTCATCTGAAACTCCAAGCCTTCTGTATGCTCTAGTAGCTGAAAACGTGATAGGATATCGGATACTTTTGTAGTGATATCAAAGCTTGCAAGGTTAAGAGCTGACTGCCCTGCTTGCATAAGCGACAAATCCATAACATCGTTTACAAGGGTGTTAAGACGGTTTGCCTCATCGACGATGATGTCAAGCTGTTGCTCACGCACAACCTTATCGTCACCTGTGATGTCTTTGATTGCCTCTGCATAACCCTTTATCATAGTAAGTGGAGTGCGAATATCGTGGGATATATTGGCTACAATTTCCTTTTGGAGCACATTTACCTTTGCGATTTCTCTTGTCATATTACTAAAACTTTCGGATAAATCCCCAAGCTCATCGTTTGACTTTACATTTACATCAACATCAAGATTGCCGTTTGCGACTTGTCTTGCCGCAATATTTATCTTTAGAATATTCTTAGTGAGGGAACGTGCAAGCCAAAATGCAATGGCTGTCGCTAACAACATCAGTATAATTAAAATATACATAAGTTGCTCTCTCATTGCAATCGTCGCCTCTTGAATTGGCGCTAGTGCTATAGACACAGTAACAAAATAATCATTTAGCTCCCCCACAGTTGTTTTGCCTACTGTGGAACCAATAAAATACTCGCTGTTCTTGCCCTCATCAATATGGGTAATTATTTGATTTTCTCCATTTTGGAGTGCAAAATTTAAAAAATCAAGTCGATTTTTTTCATTTTGGTGAATGTAGCAATTATAATTAAGACCCTCATAAGTGACAACGGTACGCCCTTTAGAATCAGCGATATCAATGCAAAGAATGTACTTTGACGCAAGGGTATACAGTTCCTCCTGCGAACCGATTACCCCTTTATCAGTAATAGATTTTACAACTGAATTGACCACACTAGAAAACTCAGTTTGCTTTTTTTTAAGATAATAACCCTCGAGATAAAAAGTCTGTAAAATCCAAATGGTTGCGATAACAGCAACTACCGTTCCTATTATCGCAAACCATATTTTTGTTTTTATACTAACTCTTGGCTTTTTAAATTTCATCATATCTGTATCCAACACCCCAAACGGTCTTAATCAATTCTCTGTATTCACCAAGGTTGTTTCTAAGCATTTTTATATGTGTGTCGACTGTACGAGAATCCCCGTAGAAGTCAAAGCTCCAAATTTCATTTAGCAGGTTTTCCCTTGTAAGGACAATCCCCTGGTTATTTGTGAAATAGACAAGCAGTTCAAATTCCTTTGGTGTGAGGTTAAGCTTTTGGTTGTTCAGTCTCACCTCATAAGCAACAGGATTGATTACTAGGTTTTTATAAACGTAAACCTGCTCTTTGGTTTCTATCGTTGTTTGTGTTCTCTTTAGTACAGCTTTAATTCTTGCCATAAGCTCCTTTGGTGAAAACGGTTTTACCACATAATCATCAGCACCCAAATCAAAACCAAACACCTTGTCATATTCCTCGCCCTTAGCGGTAAGTAAAATCACAGGCTTTGTAGATTTTTCTCTAATTATTCTCAACGCAGATATTCCGTCGACAAAGGGCATCATAACGTCCATGATAACAAGATCAAATTCATATTTATTGAATAGTTCGACCGCCTGTTGCCCATTTGCCGCCTCTTCATATTCATACCCCTCAAATTTAAGGTATTGCTTAATAATGTCTCTGATTCTAGCCTCATCATCTACCACTAGAATTTTTGCCATTTTGCCACCTCCATACTATCTGCCGTTTCATAAAACGCCATAATTATATACTAATCCAAAAATGTGTTGATTTTGTGATAGAATCTTTTTATTTCTATAAATTGTATCTTAATCGGTACTGCGTTCACCCCTACAATATCATTACATCAATTCACGATACAAATCTGTCTTTTTAAAACCATATGCTTTGGCAATTTCTTTTGAAACATCAGTCGCTTTTTGTCCTTCAGCAACCATTGATTGTGCCATTAATACAGCCTGTTCAAACGTTACCTGCTCCCCAGCGGCTGGTTCGCAACCTGAGATTACCAACACAAACTC
>JBAQWI010000114.1:0-8846 GCA_049298835.1 Oscillospiraceae bacterium | reverse complement strand
GTGCAATAAGGCGGTCCCCGTGTCCATATCCGTCAGCTTTGACAACGCCCATAATTTTAGTTTCTTTGGGTAACTTGTTTTTAATGTTGGAAATATTAAACTCAAGGTTATCAAGGTTAATGACGGCCCAGGTGCGTTTTAAATATTCATTCATAATAAATAGGCTGCACCCATTGGGCACAAAACCCTTCCTCCTTGTGTGATTTAAGTTGACATAAAAACCCATAGACGTATGCTATCAGTTTTTATGAGATGATTTATTATTATTAAGTTGTCTTAGTGGTAATGAGAGTGATGCCGACAATGTTAAGTACAATTGAAGCCATAACAAGCCAAAACGCAAGCGAAAATACGGCAAAGAGTACTAATATTAAGCCAATAATAAAAGAAATAATGCCAATTGCTAAAAGAATTTTCCCAACTGATTTTATAGTTAAGTTTCTAAGATAATTCAAATTAAAACACTCCTTATGTACAGATTTATAGTGCAATTATTGATACTTTGTGTAAGTATAATGATACTATAATTTACTAATTTTTACAAGCAAAAGTTACATATGCATTGTGCAATCTACTTATAGTAGTAATTGCTTTACTTTTGTTTTGAACAGGCAAAAAGCATAGTTATAAACATTTTCCACAGGGTTTTCAACAATAATATGCTTATTTAATGGGGTTTGAGTGATTATTGCGTTAAGTTTTAAACCACTTCAACAGGGTTTTCAACAATTTCAACAATCTACGTGGTGTAATAATTAATGTCTGTGGAACAAATACATGACAAATGTCAAGCTTTTTTTAATAAAAATTTATATTTTTTTTACGTTTTTTTAGCGTAGCGTTTTGAAAAAATCACAAAGCATTTTTTGACATTTTAACTCTCTAATTCCAGCTAGAATTTCAACTTTATGATTGAAATTTTGCTCGTTTAGGTTTATTACCGAACCACAACACCCAGCCTTGCTATCAAGAGCACCAAAAACAACACAATCCAGCCTAGCATTGATAATTGCACCCATACACATAGGACAAGGTTCAAGGGTAACATAAAGCGTACACCCAGAGAGCCGCCAACTGGCAAGGTTTGTACAAGCATCTTTGATTGCCATGAGTTCGGCGTGTCCAAGGGCGTTTTTATCCCTTTCACGAGTGTTGTAACCACGACCTACAATGATGTCATCCTTTACAATGATGCAGCCAATTGGCACATCTCCGAGAGCTAGTGCACTTTGAGCCTGTTCGATGGCAATATCCATGTAGTCAGAATGTTGTAGTTTCATATAATACACCTATCCTATAATCTGCGTTGATTCTACAATACGAATGAGCTGAAAACAAACCAACAAGATAAACACAATACCACTTGAAAACATTGAAATTTTAACACTTAGACTAAGTTTGTCTTTAGCTGGTCTTAGGTAAAAAGCTTTCCTGTCAGTCTTTATAAAGGTAACAAATGCATATCCAGCAAATAAAAAAATCAGAATAGATGAAAGCAAAATAATTACAAGTGAAAGAGATTGTTCTAGTGTGCCAAGGGCAAGAGAAAATGCAAACACAATTAATTTAAAGAGAACTCTGTTTATAATAGGGGTGTAGATGCTTCCCGAACGGATTGTAAAATAGCATAATGGCAATGATAAAAAGAAATACAATATAAATTCTGCAATTCCACCAGACCATAGCGCAAACAGTATTGATGTTGCAATTATTGCAAACCCATCGCCAAATTGTCTAAGTGAAGTTAGTATTATTCCCCTAAAGAATACTTCTTCCAAAATTGCGAGAAGTATTCCAAAGAATAGGGCATAGAAAGTTAACGGAGCAAGTGAAGTTATGGGGGGGAGTGACGCTGTAAAAATAAGCCCCCAAGCTGCAAAAAGTTTGCTTGCCAATAGTCCCAAAACCATACCCAAAAGTCCTACAGTAATTGTGATTGGGCAGGACAACGAAGTGATATCGTTATATGGTAACTTAAATATTTTTGCGCAAGAAATTTGCCGTCTGTTAGCAATAAAACATAGGAAAGCTGATATAAAAAGGGCAGCAAAATTCGCTAAAAATAGTATTGTAGTCCTACTAAACGGTGTTGATACAATCAACCCAGTTAAGTAATTAATCTGAATGTTAGCACCTAAAAAATACACGAAATATGTGGTAGGTAAAATAAAAGCTTTTTGCAAAAAGAAAAATAATAGGGTGCAAAAGCATACGATATTCGAACTTCCTCTTATTAAAGAGAACATAGTCTTAGACTGGTTCGTATCAACAAAACCTAGCCCATTTATATAAGTCATGCCCCTAGTCCCATTATTCCTGTTTCTAGAGAACAAGTTGTTCTTATGCAATTTCACACACCACCTTTAAAGTATTAGTTGTTTATATTATACCATAAGATATTCTTGCGTTTAATATTAATTTGTAAACAAAGTTGTTAGAATATATTGTAATTTACGTTCTTTGGGGTATACGTGTCTATTTATGTCTATATGATATAAAACTGAAATAAATTATTCATCTATAAAACAAGTATTATTTTTTAAAGGTGCTATACTATAAGCATAAACAGTATAGCAAGAAAATATGGAGGAGCGGAAAATGGACAAACTATACATTGTAACGGGTGGATATGGACACTTAGGTAACACTGTGGTTAAGGAGTTGGTAAGAAGAGGACAAACAGTTCGTGCTTTGGTTTTACCGACTGATAAATCTACTTCATTAGATGGCTATACTGTAGAAGTTATTAAGGGAAACGTTTGTGATGCTTTATCATTAGAGGCGCTTTTTAAAACAAAAGAACCACGCCACGTCATAGTTATTCATACGGCTGGAATTGTTACCATTGCGTCGAAGTTTCAACAGATTGTGTATGACGTAAATGTAACGGGAACGAAAAACATAATTGCACAGTGTCTAAAGCACAAGGTGGAGAAATTGGTGCACGTAAGCTCTGTTCATGCAATCCCAGAAATTGCTAATAGGGGATTTATCAAAGAGGTTGCACACTTTAACAAAGATGAGGTTTTTGGGCTTTATGCCAAAACCAAGGCAGAGGCGACACAAGCTGTTCTTGATAGTGTGAAAGATGGTTTAGATGCGGTAGTTGTAAATCCGTCTGGCATCATAGGACCATACGATTATGGGCATGGACACATTACTCAACTCATTATGGACTACCTTGATGGGAGGCTTACTTCTGGCATTGACGGAGGATATGATTTTATTGATGTTCGTGATGTAGCCAATGGGGTTTTATCTGCTGCACAAAAAGGCAGAGCAGGGGAATGTTATATTCTTTCTGGCGGATTTCACACGATAAGAGAACTGCTTGGGACTTTGCACAAAGTTAGTGGTAAGCGTAAAATCAAATCGTTTTTACCCATTTGGTTTGTGAAATTGACTGCTCCTTTGGCAGAAATTTATTATAAGTTTCTAAAACAACCACCCTTGTTTACGAAATATTCGCTTTACACACTTGCTAGTAATTCAAATTTCTCAAATAAGAAGGCGGTCGACGAGCTTGGCTTTACCACAAGGGATTTTTCTGAAACTTTAAATGATACGGTGAAATGGCTTAGAGAAAATAACAGGGTGAAAAAGAAGTAAGAAAAAGAGTTGCAATGGCATATAAGAAAACCACCCGACTATCCTCATTTTGAGGATAGTCGGGTGGTTTTCTTGCTACTGTTATAAAAAAGATCAGTAAGGTTTAATAGTCTCAGCAATAAAGCAATTCATTAATACTGTTTTGGCATCAAGTGCAGATTGCTCTTTTAATTGAGGGGCATTGTGATCTTGGTGGTTTTTGCTAACTCCAGAAAAAAGCATTTTATCAATCAACATATCTTTGTGTCGTTTGATTTCGTCGGAATATTGCGGATTATCAATTTCGTTGTGCAACTCGTTTTTGTCTTTTTTTAAGTCAAAAAACATTGCATTATTAAACGAACCAGAAACAATTAACTTGTAATTTTTAGTCCTTATCATATACCCATTACAAGGGTCTTTGTCAGTGCCATATTGTCCTTCACTGAAGGCATATTCTCTGCCGTTTTCGCAATTGCTCAAATCAATTCCACACATACTATCGGCTTGATTGATATTACAACAAGAAAGAATGGTTGTGCAAAGGTCAATATTTTCACTAATTGAGTCATTCACTGTTTGTTTTTGGGTAGCTTTTGGATACTTGATAATAAGTGGAATTTTTGCAAGGGGATCATATAAGAAGTTCCCTTTTAAAAGCATATGATGATAGCCTAAATATTCACCGTGGTCGCTGGTGTAGATAATAATCGTATCATCATAAATTCCACGCTCTTTTAAAGTTTGAATGATTTCACCGACGTTGTCATCAATTTGGGTAATGGTTCCATAGTAGTTCGCCATAATACCTTGGAGCTTTTCCTTTGAAAGTGTCCGATGATCAAAGAAGCCGTGATGATTGTCAAAGTCACCTTGGGGCACTTCGCTGGTGTAGCCATCGAGTGGGGTAAGCTTACTTGGATCATACATTGTACTGTAAGGTGCAGGTGGATCAAATGGATGATGTGGCTTAATATATCCTACCATAAGCAGGTTGCCACCATCTTCGTTCCACTCCTCAATATCTGCAAGTGCCTGACGAGTAATCCAACTTGTTGAGTGATGCTCTAGGGCTAAATCTGACTCGAATGCGCCGAAATGATCATAGTACTTCTTAGAAGCCATGCCACGATATTCATCGACTTGATCGGTTAAATCAATGACGTCAACCAACCCATTGTCCATCAGATAGGTATGATAGTCATCCTCAAATCTGCCCTCGCCATTTTGCTCAGACAGTATCATTTTCTCAAAACCAACATCGTGATAGGTTGGAGTAAGGTGCATTTTTCCTACAGTAGTTGTGTGATAGCCATTCTCTTTCAATAGTTTAGGAAATGTAGCAAATCCACTTGGAAGCGTGGACACATTTGTCCAAGCACAATGCTGGTGGGTATATTGTCCCGAAAGCATAGAGTAGCGTGAAGGTGTACAGACTGGGTAAACGGTGTAATGCTCGGTATAACGCACTCCATCATTGGCTAGAGCATCAATGTTTGGCGTTTTTACTTCGTTATTCCCATAACATCCAATGCAGTCAAAACGATGTTGATCAGCGTGAAGTAATAATATATTTGGTTTTTTCATGATGTTTTTTCTTCCTTTGTAAAGTTATTCATACTGATAGTATACTCTAGTAGAGTAGATTGGTCAACAGCAGGCAAACATTACAGTTTGTATAGAATATGAGTTACTAAACATATCTATCCTAACAAAATCCTATCATTATCCAAAGCTTTTTTTGCATTCTCTTTAAATTTTTCTAAAATAACAGGTACGGTCATCCCAACTCGTTCATCTCCCGATAAATCAAGAACTATTCTTCCACAGTCCATCATAATTGTGCGTGTACCCAGTGCCAATGCGCTTGAAATATTATGAGTAATCATCATACAGGTTATTTTATTTTCTTTTACAATTTTCTCTGTTAAAGATAAAACTTTTTCTACTGTAGAGGGGTCAAGAGCGGCTGTATGCTCATCTAAAAGCAATAGTTTAGGTCTTACAAGAGTAGCCATTAAAAGAGTCAAAGCTTGCCTTTGACCTCCAGAAAGTAAGCCAACTTGACTTTTCAATCTATCTTCGAGTCCTAAACCTAGCCCGCTTAACTTCTCTTTGAAGAACTCCCTATCTTTTGCTGTAACATGTGTAAAACTACCGCCTTTTTTGGCACGCAAATATGCAAGGGCAAGATTTTCTTCAATTGTCATATGAGGAGCAGTGCCTTTTAATGGGTCTTGAAACATACGACCTATTTCTTTTGACCGTTTATACTCTGGCATAAAGGTTATATCTTTTGCGTCTAAAACTACACTTCCACCATCTACATAAAAAGTACCGGCAATGCTATTAAACAATGTAGATTTTCCAGAACCGTTACCCCCAATTATAGTAACAAATTCTTCTGGTTTAAGTGATAGACTGAAGTTTTCTAACGCTTTCTTTTCATCTAGTGTGCCAGCAGCAAAGGTTTTAGAAATATTATTTAGTTTTAACATTTGTACTTCCTGCCTTTCTTTGTTTTCTAAAAGCAATTGCTGATTTTATTGCAGGATATGAGATTGCAGCAGCAACAATGATTGCAGAGAATAATTTTAAATTTGATGCTGACACAACATTAGATGTAATTGCAAAGGCAATTATAATTCTGTATAAAATTGCACCTATAATTGCACCTAAAATACAGCGTTTGACACCACCCCTACCGACAATAACCTCACCTATAATCAAGCTTGCAAGTCCAATAACAACCATGCCTGTGCCCACATCGTTTGCGGAGAATCTTTGATACTGTGCAAGCAATGCTCCAGCCAAAGCTACAATACTATTCGCAAGACAAAGTCCAACTGTCACAGTAAATGCAGGGTTTATAGAAGAAGCGGCAACCATAGCTCTGTTATCCCCTGTAGCTCTAATTGAAAGTCCAAGTTGAGTTCCTAAAAAAACAATCAAAGAAATGGAAACAATTATAATTACAATAAATATTACAATCATTTTATTATAATTTTTCCCTAAAAAATTTTCAGTCATAGAAAAAATAGTATTATTTTTTAAAAGTGGCAAATTTGGTTTGTTACCCATAACCATAAGGTTAATAGAATAAAGAGCTGTCATTGTGATAATACCAGCCAAAATTGGCTGTACACGAAGCTTTGTTTGTAGCAGTGCTGTTACTCCACCCGCAAGCACACCAGCCACCATAGCCATAAAAATGCCTAAAACAGGGTGCCCTAATGTCGTTAGGATGGCAGAGGTGGCGGCGCCTAAAGTGAATGTGCCGTCTGTTGTAAGATCCGCAATATCTAATGTGCGATAAGAAATATATATTCCTAAAGAAACAAGAGCATAAATAAGACCTTGTTCAACTGCACCTTGTAATACCATAAAACTCATTGGTTTTCCCTGCTTTCTTTCATAACTATTTTGCGTACTTGCTTACATCTACACCAATTGCAGTAGCTGTATCCTTGTTAACTGTAACGGAATTATCTTTGAGCACTTCTACTGGAATGTATCTAATGGCTGTTCCTGTTATGGCTTTAAGTGCCATATCCGCAGTTTGCTTACCTAAGTTAGTATAGTTTACACCCACTGATGCAAGAGCACCATCTAAAACAAGAGAATCTGCTGCTGCATAAACTGGAATTTTTGCGTTAATAGCTTCCCCCGCAAGGATTGACATTGCATTTGCTACTGTATTATCTATGGGAACAAAAATTCCATCGCATTTCCCAACAAGATTTTGTGCCGCTGTTTGCACTTCTGTACTAGAGGTAATTGGGCTTTCAATAAGCTCTAAGCCTTTGCTTTCAAGGTATTCTTTGGCTTGTTTAACAACGCTAACACTATTGATTTCACCTAGATTGTAAACCACACCGTATTTTTTAATATTAGGGGTTAGTTCGTCAGCTAAATCAAAAATCATTTCAACAGGTATTGCATCTGATGTACCTGTAATATTTCCTTCTGGCGCGTTTATATCTAGTACAAGTTGTGCAGCCACTGGATCAGTTACAGCACTAAAAATGACAGGAATATCTGTGCCTATAACTGCCGACGCGGCACCTTGAGCCGCTGGAGTTGCAATTGCAACAATTAAGTCCACTTTATCTGCAACAAATTTTTGGCAAATAGTATTAATCATACTCATATCATTTTGAGCGTTCTGATAGTCAATTTCTATGTTTAATCCTTTTGTAGTTGCATTCTCAGTAATTTGCTTTGTAAATGCTGTGCGAATTTCATCTAGTGATGAATGTTCAACAAGCTGAATAAGCCCAACTTTTAAAGTGTCTACCTTTGTTATATTTCCACAACCTGTTAACATTGGAAATACAAGTGTTAGACTTAGAATAATGGCAATAAATTTTTTCATAATAAATCCTTCTCTCAATAATAAATATTTATTAATTTATGGGTTACACTGTTAGCTTTGCCATCGCCCTGTCAGCAAATTTATACTATATTTCATATATACCTCCATTTTTAGGATAAACAAAAAACGCCTGTCCTTTGTATTTCTACAAGGACAGGCGTATAAAATACGTTCCTGCGGTACCACCTTAATTGTCGTTTGAAAAAACGACCTCTCATGAAAATGCAAACACATTTTCTGCTTTATAACGTGAGCACACGTCAAAGAATACTAAGCTAAAAAGCTTTTCACTTTGCCCTCTATGGTCCATTTGCCAATTCGCTTTCTACCTCTTTCCAGCAACGAGGCTCTCTGCAAGTGCGCTTTTGACGTTATCTCCATTTCAACGGTGTAAATTCATTAAACACTATTTTACAACATATGTCAATACTTTTTAACAAATCTTTATTAGGCAGTTATCTTAAATATAGAGTTCAACAGGGAATGTCATCTGATAATCGTTGCACAAAATGTTTTCTGAAACGGTGTGAATAAAATAAGAATACACTAAACCCACTCTAATTAGAGCAAATTTAGTGTATTCTTATGGTACGCCCGGGGGGATTTGAACCCACGACCTTTCGGTTCGTAGCCGAACACTCTATCCAACTGAGCTACGGGCGCATACACACATTGTTTTAATGTGCTAGAGTATAATAACATATTTGACACTGCTTGTCAAGTAGAAAATCAGGTTAAACCTGTCGAGTAAACCTATAAGCCGAGTTCTGTTAAATATAGTAATCTATCTTGGCAAACAGTCGCCTGCTTGCTCCTTGCCACCTGTCAAGACCGTCGGACCAACGAATACATCCTAGTCGGTGTTGCATCGGATAGGGTTTAC
>JBAQWI010000113.1:0-3163 GCA_049298835.1 Oscillospiraceae bacterium | reverse complement strand
ACCATTAGGCGTGTTATTGGAAATATCAGGATCAGCCAATTCTCTAATTTCTGTTCCAATGAATCCCACACCCATATTTTGTGCCATTTCTATAGCTTTGTTAAATTCTGAATCGCGGAATAGTTCTGAGTTAACCACGACTGCAAGTACGTTCTCAGCTCCCAATATCCTCTTAGCTTCAGCTAGTAAAAAAGCGCTGTCAATGCCCCCTGAAAAAGCAATTGCAACTTTTTCGAATTGTTGTAACATTAACTCAAGTTTCACTAATTTGTTGTCCATTTGACACCCTCCATATCTCTGATAATTACAGATTAGCACAGGAAAAAAAAAAACTGCGTTTTTTCTGTGCAAACGTTTTCGTAAATATACAACCTTTACATGAATTTTTCAGATTCTTTATCATATAAATAACTGGACTCCATTATAAATATTTATCAACAAAACCGTGATGATTACCCCCTGAAAGACCACCAAAATTTTCTCTTTCGTCATAATTTTACTTAAATTCGCACCAAGGATTCCTCCAATGATAGCTGCAGGAATAACATACCAAAGCATAGATAAATCATACGATCCAAATCCAGTTACAAAGGCTATTGTTGTTAGCTTAGCTAATTGAGAAAAAAGAATCGTACAAATTGAATAGACTGTAGCCTCTTTTATAGGTACTGAAAACATAAGCATCAATAACGCCACATTAATAGGACCACCTCCAATTCCTAGCAAACTAGCAAGGAACCCTAAAATAAGTCCACATAAAACGTACCATACCCGGAAATTCAAGTTGAAACTTCTCCAGCTATATCTTGAGTATAGAAAAGCAAATACTAATGTAGCTATTGTCAAAAGAATCTGAATCACTTGCACGACCGTGTCACTTTGAAAAGCTAACAACAAATAATTAAACGTGTAGTTTCCGACAACACCACCAACAACAGCCCCTAATGAAAGCAATGCAGCCATGGCGACATTCAAAGAAACTTTATTTTTCAGTTGTCTAGTAGTTGATACGATGGACATTGTAAACACCGCTACGGTTGAATAGAAAGATACTCCTGCAACAGAATGAACTCCCACTAAATCAAGCAACGGCTTTATAATAACTCCTCCGCCCATTCCTGAAACTGCACCAACTGTATTTGCAATAATAATAACCATGAAATATACAACTCCAACCAACACATCACCCCACAATTGATAAAAATTTAGGTTACTTATCTTACAGAAGGCCTGCAAGATAAGTAACCTAGTATTTGTTTACTTCTTAAGGATTGCAAACATTCTTTCTTTGTAAGCTTCCACTCCCGGCTGATCAAATGGATTGACGCCCATAATACTACAAGAAAGGTAGCAAGCAAATTGGAATAAATAGAATAATTGTCCAAAATGGAATGCATCAATCTTTTCTATATCAATAACGGAGCATGGCAATTTCTCCGAGTGGGCCGCTACGGTCGCTTCATAAGCAGCTTTGTTAATGTCCCAAAAGTCTTTACCGTCCAGATAGTCAAAGTAGTCTTTAGCCTCGTCTGATTGGATTACCAACGACGCGTTAGGTTCCAAGACATTCAGGAAAGTTTCAAACATAATAGGTAATCCATCTTGAACATATTGCCCTACAGCATGTAAATCTTCAGAATATTCCGCAAATGTCGGGTATATTCCCTTATTATCTTTCCCTTCACTTTCTGCAAATAATTGTAACCACCATTTGTTGAACCATCGAAATTGCGGCTCAAAACTAGCTAACATTTCGATTTGATAACCATCCCGATAGTTTTGATTTCGATAGCAAGCGTACTGATATGCTAAATTGTTTTCGCTAATATCAACATGTAATTTTTGTTGCATTTCATGAGCACCTGCAACAAGTTTGTTGATGTCGATTCCAGCAACTGCCATTGGTAATAGACCAACACTAGTCATAGCAGTGTATCGTCCCCCTACATCACCTGGGAATTCCAAAAAACGATAGCCCTTATCATTGCAAAGTTGTTCCAATGTTGAACCTGTGGATCCAGTTGCAATGATTCGTTTGGCTGAATCATCACCGTACCGATTGATTAAATATTGGCGTAGTACCCGGAAACTAGATCCCGGCTCCAACGTTTCAAAGTTTTTAGCGATACAGTTGATATATACTGATTTACCATCCAATTTTTTTAGCACTTCATTGAACTGGTGTGGTGAAAGTGTGTTTCCACTGTAGATAATCTCCGGTCCTTGGCTTTCGCTTTTCAACGCTTCAATTACAGAACGAGCAGCATTGTTGGATCCACCAACCCCAATAAGGACAAATACATCTGCATTTTCTTTGATTTCATCAGCAATTTCATTGAAGTTTCTCAAAAATTCTTCACTTGCCCATTTATTGGTATCAATCCATCCTAAACTATCATCATATTTTGCTTCACCAGAAACAACTCGTTGCAATACTTCAACTTCGCTTAGTACTAGTTCCTCATAGCCTGCTTTACTATCTACATTCTTAAAACTTGGTTGAAATTTTATCATCATTTAAACCTCACTTATTATTCTTTTTATACCATTCGGCCATTTCGTCGAGACTACGACACTTAATTTCATTTGCACGTCCATAACTGCCAAATTGAACAATTAATTCACCGATAACTTCTTTAACACCGTTCTCAACAGCTACAATGATAGCAGCAACATCTTCATTCGTGATATTGCCGTACATCAAGGTATCCATAATTGGATACAAGTACGCCCGAGGATCAGTAACGGTACGTTCTTTGTTCAACATCTCGAATACTTTTTCCAGCGCTTGACTGGTTTTTAATGCTGGTTTTTGCGCAAATAATTCTCTGATGTTACGAGTCACTGCCAATCGTATATCAGTGTCAACATTGATTTTATTAATTCCATACTTGGAAACTTCTACCAGCTGTTGAACACCAATCCCATACATATTCGTCAAATTGCCACCCAACTCATTAATATCATTTACGATGTATTGTGGCACGGTCGAAGAACCATGACTTACCAAAAATCCGTCAATTCCTTCATGTAGCATACATTCTTTAATGGCAATCGGAATTTCTTTACGTATCACTGTATCCTTGCCTTTATTCGGGCCGTGCTTAGTTCCATAACTAATTGCCAAAGCATCAACGCCAGTTTTTTTGAAAAACTCTATAGC
>JBAQWI010000112.1:0-1559 GCA_049298835.1 Oscillospiraceae bacterium | reverse complement strand
ATACCATTAACAACAACAATAATAATAATCACACTATTTGATTCATAGTGTACGTATTTATGATGACAAGTGCGCACCGTTTAATTTTATATTGTATTGTGCTTACAAGACCTGAAAACTGTTTCTTTTTTGTAAGTCATTATTCGTTGTCTTAATGATCGACTTTTCATTGTCTTCGTATGTTTTATAAATTTGACTTTAATTTAATAGGCCTTCCATTTTAACCACCATTTTGGAAGTCAAATATAAATAAAATTTAGTTGTGATGTCTGGAATAAAAAATCTGCTATGTGTACATATGTAAAGTTTTCAACATGTTTATGGGATACCAAGCCTGTATAACCATTTGCCTAACACTAAAACACGTCTCTGTGACGTGAGGTTGTTGAGGTGACTGTGATCTATAATATCAAGCGATGGCCTGTTAATATAGGAAATTTTTTAATTGGATTCCATGATCCCAAACATCACATCCTCCATCAAAAACACGTCTCTTTGAATTTTAGATTATGAGATTTCGATGCATGAACATCCGGGGTACGTGAGGTTAACGTACTAGGTCACGTGATGATCGAACAATGTTGGCAACATGTTAGTTGGATTCCTTGACCCCGAAAACCATATCCTAGACACCAAAATCACATCTCTATGATCTCTAGTTCCAGAGAAAATCGAACATATATGATTTGTCGGCCATCTTGGACGCCATCTTGAATCTGTCTAAACTGCCTGGAATTGTAAGAACCCACCATCAATTTTCTAGATCCGGATTATTTTCTGAACAGATTGATATATGAGCCATATTTGTATCATTTTGTTGCCCACGGGAATACATTTGCTGCTAGACTATTAGGCGCTTCACTTTATCGGTTTAGGCCTTGTGATATAATAATAATAATAAGATTTTATTACATACAAAAATAAAATTCACAGTACATAATTAACACAAAGCTAAACAATATTTAAAACATCCATAATTAAGACAATCATTGAACTGAATCTAACTACAAATTAATATTTAAACTGAAGCAAAGTAATATAATATTTTGATATTTTGACAAATTTGACATTAATATGTTATTTATACATTTTAATTTTAATTTTAATTAATTTACGCATTCTGTCCATTGTAAGCATAATAAAAACCGACATGCTTAAACATACATTTTTATACCATAATACATAAAATCATAAAATCATAGAACATTAAAAGTCAAAACAAATTTAGTACAAATAAGAAATAACAAAGAAAACTCAAAATATCATGTCGCAAAAATACAGATGGAGAAGTGGCAATTTGGACATTTTAATTAAGTGATAGGAAATTGACACCAAGTTAACTAATATTAAGGCACATAATTTATTTGTATGTAAAAGGTTAAAAACAGGCCTAGGGGCACTAACGTCTAACCATGACCGTGCAAGTAAAAGTTAAAATCAACATCTAGCAAACATGTCTTAAACGCATTTAGGTTTTTCGCTGTGACCACCTTTGCTGGTAAATGGTTCCAGCAGTCAATTGCTCGACTAGCAAAAGTATTAGACAACAAGTTATTTCT
>JBAQWI010000111.1:0-1686 GCA_049298835.1 Oscillospiraceae bacterium | reverse complement strand
CCTTTTAGCAATCCATTTATTCGTAATGAAACATTGAAATTGGAATATGGTCTACCTTTTATCTCGGTGGGATTGATAACTTCCACAACAGTTCCAACAGCGATTGTTTCGGATGCATAGTAGATGTCCTCAATAGAAGTATAATAATGTCCTGTGTGGGTTGATTTTGATAGCATTATTGAGTCGTATATGGATAGTCCACTTGAAAAAAGTCCAATTATAGCAAGTGCTGCAAGTACTGCAATACTCGCCTTTGCAAGTCCGTTAAGCGTAAAAAGTCCTGCACGGTGGATTTGTTGTCCTTTGAATGGGTTAAACACAGGCGGTTGGTCATTTAAAAGGAATTTTTCCTGTTGCTCCCTCATTTGTTCCTCATTGGTTTTACCGTCATGACCATACTGTGGTTGTTTTTTGTTTTTCATAACAGCACCTCCTAGCATATAACATATAGCTATCTGCAAAACCTGCGGGCGGTTGATACCCACAGGGCACACGTAACCGCCCCTACTAATAACTTGCATATATTTCCATAATATACCTATCAATGTATATTGTCAACAAACCAAAAACAGGAACGGATTTTATCCGTTCCTGTTTTGATATAACTAATATTCTATTCCATAGAGTTCGCCCAAGCAGCGTTGTAACCACCAAAGTAAAAAACTCCACCAGTTTTCCCGTTTTTCAAGTCATCTGTCAAAGACAAATAGCCTATAGTGGCTAGCTCTAATTTCCCAAAGTTAGGAATTGTATCTTTCACAGAAATTTGTTTATCTTTAGGAATATCTGTATTTTTTTCATCAGTTTCTTTAATGATAGCCTTTTGAAGCAAATCCCATTTAGGGTGTTTGGATACAATACTTCCAGTTTTCCAGTTGTTATTACTATCGTCTGATTTATATTTCTTGTTTAACTCTTGTTTGATTGCTTTAACAGATTCTTCATTATCGCAAGCAATTCTTATCTCAATAAGACCAATATTGTGTTTAGAATCAGCCGAAAAGACAAATAAAACATCTGCTATCTTACCATATGCGTTGAAACTTTTTTTTATAAATTGAAGTCTTGTGCCATCATTCTCGGGATCAGGCACTTCGCTCCAGTCTGATTTAGTTAAGCTAAGTGCAGATAATACCTCATCTTGTGTCATGCCCCAGTCAGTGTTTTCAAAAACAGGGTAGATAGGCATTGCTTTTTTGGCAGTTGGAGCAACCTCGGACGAGACAGGCTCATCTAAATTGGGCAGAGTGCCAATCTCTGGTGCACAGCTGATTGGCTTATTTAAAGACCTAATTTGTTCCATAACCTCGGTGACACTTTTACCATCTATACCGAGCATTTTAGAGTATTTGTTTTTCACAATATGGTCTTTTTTTACCTCAAGAGCTCCTTGCAACGGATTAATAAGCCTGATTTCATTAGTAGCAGTTGGAAAAGTAGCTCCGCAAAACAGTAAATATTCTTTTTCGTTCTTTAGATAGTTCCCATTGTGATTTTTAAAATCACTCTTGTTTTGGTAGATGTTCAAATAAGGGGGTTCGTTACCTAAAGTTAAAGTTCCTTTTAGCAATCCATTTATTCGTAATGAAACATTGAAATTGGAATATGGTCTACCTTTTATCTCGGTGGGATTGATAACTTCCACAACAGTTCCAACAGCGATTGTTTCGGATGCATAGTAGATGT
>JBAQWI010000110.1:0-26060 GCA_049298835.1 Oscillospiraceae bacterium | reverse complement strand
AAATATGTCAACTGAATTGAATGCAAAACGTTCGAAGCACAAGCTTATTTTACAAACCCAACAAGAAGGTACAGATAAGCTTATTGAGCTAGATAAGGGCATACTAAAAGAATCGGTTGAGCTTAATTCTTTGCAAGCAAATAATCAATCTGCCTCAAGTATTAAAACTTCTTTGGCTGAGGAAATTTCTACTTTGAATATAACTAGTATTAAATTGAATAAAGACATTGAGGCTTTTAGCCAATCAATCATTGATCTCGAGCTTCGAAAGCAAACTTCTGATGATTTGTTGAACTCACTACAAGAACAAATTTTATCTTTTGAAACAAAAAATATTATTATTTGTGAAAATACTGAAAAAATTTCAGAAGAAACTAAAAGTAAGCGTAATGGTATTGTAGAACTAAATGTGAAAATTGAGAAAACAATTGCGGCTCGTCAAGAGTTTGAGGGTAAAGCTACCATACTTCGAAAAGAAGAGCGAGTAATCACTGAGAAAAAAGAAAAACTTGCATCAGAAATGGCTCGGTTGGAAGAAAAGAAAAATCAAATTCAAAAAGACTATGATGATATCATTGCAAAGTTGTGGGATGAATATGAGCTGACCCGTAGCGAGGCACAAACCATAGCTATCGCGCTTGAAAATGTTCAAAAAAGTAGTTCTGAGTTAAATTCAATCCGTCTAAAAATACGTTCGTTGGGTAGCGTTAACGTTGCCGCCATTGAGGAGTACAAAGAAGTAAGTACTAGATATGAATTCCTTGATAATCAAGTGAAAGATGCTGAAAAATCACGTGCGGAGCTTTTGAGGTTGATTAACGAACTAACCCAAAAAATGCAAGACATTTTTGCTGAAAATTTTGAAAAGATTAACATGAACTTTAAGAAAATATTTGTTGATTTGTTTGGTGGTGGGCGTGCTGACTTAAAGCTTAGCGACCCTGACAACTTGCTTGAATCAGGTATAGATATTTTCGTTGAACCACCAGGTAAGATTATTAAAAATCTTGCATCACTTTCTGGCGGAGAGCAAGCCTTTGTGGCCATTGCAATTTATTTTGCGATTTTAAAGGTTCGTCCTGCTCCATTTTGTATTCTTGACGAAATTGAGGCGGCTTTAGACGATGTAAATGTTGATAAATATGCGGCATATCTTCGTTCAATGAGCGATAACACACAGTTTATAATGATAACTCATCGTCGTGGTTCTATGGAGGCGGCTGATGTTCTTTACGGCGTTACAATGCAAGATGAGGGAGTGTCTAAACTACTTGAGCTTAATGTATCTGAAATTGAAAGCAAATTAAGCTTAAAATTATAGCAGAAAGGTGGGACGCAGTTAAAAATATGGGGTTTTTTGATAAGATTAAAAATGGACTTAAAAAGACAAAAGATTCAATGATAAAACAGGTTGAGAGTGTAATCAATTCTTTTACAAAAATTGATGAGAATTTCTTCGAGGAACTTGAAGAAACTCTTATTATGAGTGACGTTGGTGTGCAAACTTCAACTCACATATGTGATATGTTGAGGGTAAAAATAAAGGAAACTGGTGAAACTAATCCAGCCAACATAAAACAAATGATAAAAGGCATTATTTTAGAGATACTCGGAGAAACTGTTAAGCTTAATTTAAGCACAAAGCCCACCATTATATTGGTTATTGGCGTAAATGGGGTTGGAAAAACAACCACAATAGGAAAACTTGCGGCGAACCTAAAAGCTGATGGCAAAAAGGTTATCTTGGGGGCTGCGGACACGTTCCGTGCTGCTGCAATCGAACAGCTTGAGGTTTGGGCTGGGCGTGCTGGGGTTGAAATGATAAAGCACAGCGAGGGTTCTGATCCTGCCGCAGTTGTTTTTGATACAATTACTGCTGGAAAAGCAAGGGGCTGTGATGTTATTATTTGCGATACTGCTGGCAGATTGCACAATAAGAAAAATCTAATGGATGAGCTGTCAAAAATTTCACGCATAATTGATAGGGAAGCAGAAGGCTGTGCAAAAGAAGTTTTGCTTGTACTTGATGCAACCACTGGACAAAATGGTGTAAATCAGGCTAGGCTTTTCAAAGAAGCAGCAGGACTTACAGGAATAGTTTTGACAAAACTTGATGGAACTGCCAAGGGTGGCATAATAATTGCTATTAAAGATGATATTGACCTGCCGGTAAAATATATTGGCGTTGGTGAACAGATTGACGATTTACAGCCATTTGTTCCCAAGGAATTTGTCGATGCTTTATTTGATTAGGTTTAGGAGGTTTTAAAATGAAGTTCATCATAGCAACAAATAATAAACATAAAGTAAAAGAGTTTCAGCGCATACTTTCACCCCTTGGAATAGAGGTGATTTCCCAGTCGGATGCAGGCATAAATATTGATGTTGTTGAGGATGCAGATAGTTTCGAGGGCAACGCCTATTTGAAGGCGAAAGCCATATTTGATATCTCACATATACCAACAATTTCGGATGACAGCGGATTAGAAGTATTCGCATTAAATAATGCCCCAGGTGTCTTTTCAGCGCGTTATGGAGGGGCAGGTTTGACCGATATTGATCGCTACAACAAGCTTTTAGACGAGATGAAAAATATACCTGAAGACGAACGAGGTGCACGGTTTATATGTAGTATTTCGCTGGTTTTTTCCAATGTAAAATCATATAGCTTTACAGGCGTTTGCCAAGGTAAAATAGGCTATCAACCAAAGGGTCAAAATGGGTTTGGATATGATCCGGTTTTTATGATAGGTGATGAGAGTTTTTCCACTTTATCCCCACAGAAAAAGGATGAAATTAGCCACAGGGGAAAAGCATTAAGACAGATGGCAGAAGAATTAAAAAATTTAAAGAATAACGAATGAGGTAAATTACAATGATAACAACAAAACAAAGAGCAACACTTAGAGGCCATGCGAATAAACTTGAGGCAATCTTACAAATAGGAAAACAAGGCGTGACTCCAACTGTATTAAAACAACTAAACGATGCTCTTACTGCTCGTGAGCTAGTAAAATGTAAGGTTTTAGATAACTCAATGCTTGATGCAAGGGGTGTTGCACAGGAACTTGCAGACGCTGCTGAATGCGATATCGTTCAGGTAATCGGTGCAAAATTTGTATTGTACAAACAAAACAAGAAAAACCCTGTTTACGAGATTTAAAATGAATAAGATTGCAATTTATGGGGGAACATTTAACCCTATCCATAATGGACACATTAATCTTTGCAATGGATGTCAACAACTATATAATTTTGATAAAATTGTATTAATTCCAACAAATATTCCGCCACACAAAAATGCTGTGGATTTAGCATCAAATATAGATAGGTTCAATATGCTAAAACTTGCGGTATCTAATATTGCGAATTTTGAGGTAAGTGATATTGAATTCAAGCTTGGAGCAAAAAGCTATACAATCAATACAATTTTAGAACTTAAAAATCAACATCTTGATGCAGAGTTCTACCTTATTATTGGTTCAGATATGCTAAGAATATTCCAAGAATGGCATCGTTATGAGGACGTTTTAAAGGAAGTTACCTTGGTTGTTGGTGCACGTCATGAAGCTGAGTTTGATGAGCTTTTAACTATCAAAAGCCATTTCGGTAGCCTTTCTATGAAAATTGATATTGTCAATATTAATGTAGTTGATGTTTCTTCTACCGATATAAGAGAAAAGCTGTCAAAAAACGAGAGCATATCAAAACTTGTCAATTATCGTGTGGAAGATTATATTAACAAAAATCATCTTTATACTAACTTATGAATGTGCTTAATGAGAGTTTTGCGTGCAAGGAGGCATAAAATCATGCTGTTGACAATGGAAGACTTAGATATCCTAGTGAAAGGCAAATTAAGCGAAAAAAGATACAAACATACTCTTGCAGTAACAAAACTTTCACTAGAACTTGCAGAGCATTATAAAATATCCTTAGATGAGACTTTGAATGCAGCAATGCTTCACGATATCACCAAAGAAGAAAGCCTTTCTTCACAGTTGCAAACCATAGCTAAATCTGATATAATGAATGATACTGTTTTGGAGAAAAGCTCCAATATATATCATTCAATAACAGCGTATCTTTATGCAAAAGATAGATTGGACATAAAAAACATAGACGTGTTAAATGCAATTCGTTATCATACAACTGGACGAAAAAATATGTCCATGCTTGAAAAAATTATTTTTACAGCTGACACGGTTTCGTATGATCGAACTTATGATGAAGCAAAAAAGCTGAGAGAACTGTCTTTTAAAGATATAGATGCTTGTATGATTAACATTACACGTTTTATAATTTCAGATTTAATCAATAAGGGGGCAGTGATAGATAGCAATACTATCGACTGTTATAATACCATTGCAATTTTAAAAAGCTGATAATATTTTGTGTATAAAAATGGGGAAAATAAAATGAAAATAAAGAATCAAAAGACTAAAGTTGCAAAGAAAGATAAGGTACTTATAACTATTTTTAGTGTTATTATAACGTTTTCTCTTTTGTGCGTTGCAGGTGTGTTTTTGCTGAATTCACGTTTTTTTGCTAATACAGAAAATAATACTGGTGGCAACGGTCAACTTAATGAAGATATTGTTACCCCTGCTAAAATAAAGGATAAGACCACTAACTTTCTAGTTTGTGGAATCGACTATGCCCAAGGCTCTGGCAGAGGTAAGTTAACAGATGTTGTTATGCTCGTCAGCTTTGACATTGAGGGCAAAAACATAGATATCTTGCAAATTCCTCGTGATAGTTATATTGGTGAGGATTATCCCACAGGAAAAATAAATGCAATTTATGGTCAAAAAGAAAATGGTGGAGTGCAGGGTCTTGCACAACGCATAAGTGAAACTTTTGATATGCCCATTGATCATTATGTTACGATAAATATGGACGCTTTTATTACCGTTGTCGACAAAATTGGCGGAGTCGAGGTTGATGTTCCTAAAAAGATTGTACTAGAGGGAACAACGCTTCTCCCAGGGCTTCAAACCTTAAATGGAAAGAAATCCGAAATTTTTGTAAGAGAACGTAAAAGCTATGCAAATGGTGATTTAGGTCGCATTGATATGCAACGTATTTTCCTTGAATCGTTGCTAAAAAAAGTATTTTCATTAAGCAACGGCAAGATAGTTTCACTTGCACCTACTTTAATAAAAGAAGTTACAACAGACCTTACAATTTCACAGATGCTTGGATATTATGATCATCTAATGAAAGTAGATAAGAATAAGGACATAAACTTCCACCTATTACCTGTGATTGGTGGGACACATAATGGACTTTCTGTGTTATCAATTAAAAAGTTTCCTACTGCAGATTTGCTTAATGAGCATTTTAGACCCTATTCAAAGCCAGTTTTGGCAGATGAGCTTGGTATAATTGAGCTCAATAAAAATTACGAATACACACCATTAGATAACAACGTACAAGAATAAGGAGAAAATATGAATACACTTGAATTAGCAACAGCAGTTGCAAAGACACTAGACGCTAATAAGGCAGATAGAATTGACGTTATTGAGATTGCAGACCTAACTATTCTAAGCGATTATTTTGTAATAGCATCAGCTAACAACAC
Source organism: Oscillospiraceae bacterium (assembly GCA_049298835.1). GTDB lineage: Bacteria > Bacillota > Clostridia > Oscillospirales > Ruminococcaceae > Paludihabitans. The sequence goes on along the minus strand of JBAQWI010000110.1, from coordinate 20,473 downwards.
AACTCACGTTAAATCACTTGCAGATGAGGTTGAGGTTGAACTTAAAAAGCTTGGTAAATATACTGAGCGTGTTGAGGGATATCAAAATGCAAACTGGATTATCTTGGATTATATAGATGTTGTTGTACACATCTTTTATGAAGAAACAAGAAACTTCTATAACCTTGAGAAATTATGGGCAGATGGCAAAAAACTTGATATAGTTGAACTTTTAAAGTAAAAAGGAGCACTTATTGTGAAATATAATTTTACTGAAATTGAAAAAAAATGGCAAAAAACATGGAATGATAAAAAGGTATTTCAAGCGAGTAACGATTACACAAAACCGAAATTTTATGCACTTGTTGAGTTTCCTTATCCTTCTGGACAAGGCCTGCACGTAGGACATCCACGTCCATACACTGCACTTGATATAGTTGCAAGAAAACGTCGCTTGGAGGGCTATAACGTTCTTTATCCAATGGGTTGGGATGCGTTTGGACTACCAACTGAAAACTATGCAATGAAAAACCATATCCATCCAGAAATTGTAACTGAACAAAATGTTGCACATTTTAAAAATCAGATTAAATCGTTAGGTCTTTCTTTTGATTGGAACCGAGAGATTAATACGACTGATCCTAAATATTACAAATGGACACAATGGATATTTTTGCAATTATTTAAGCATGGACTTGCTTATAAAAGCGAAATGTCTGTTAACTGGTGTACTTCTTGTAAGGTAGTATTGGCAAATGAAGAGGTTGTAGGTGGCTGTTGTGAGCGTTGTAATAGTGAAGTTATCCACAAGGTTAAGAGCCAATGGATGCTTAAGATTACTGAATATGCACAAAAACTAATTGATGACCTTGACTCTGTTGATTACATAGAAAGAGTAAAGTCATCACAAAAAAACTGGATTGGTCGTTCAACTGGAGCAGAGGTTAAATTCACAACAACTGCTGGCGATGATCTGTTTGTTTATACAACACGCCCTGATACACTTTTTGGTGCAACTTACATGGTAATTTCACCAGAGCACCCAATGATAAAACAAAAAGCTGATGTTATTAAAAACAATGATGAAATTGCAGAATATCAAGTAAGAGCTTCAAAAAAATCTGACTTTGAACGCACCGAGGTAATCAAGGAAAAGACTGGACTAAAACTTGAGGGCATCAATGCAATAAACCCAGTAAATCAAAAGGAAATTCCTATTTACATTTCTGATTATGTGCTTATGACATACGGAACAGGCGCCATCATGGCAGTTCCTGGACATGACACACGTGACTATGAATTTGCAAAAACATTTGATTTACCTATTATTGAGGTTGTTGCAGGCGGAGATATTGAAAATGAAGCATTTACCGATTGTGCTACTGGCGTTATGGTAAATTCAGGTTTTCTAACTGGTTTGACTGTAGAAGAAGCAAAAATAAAGATTATCGAGTGGCTTGACGAGAATGCACTTGGCAATCCAAAGGTAAACTTCAAACTACGCGACTGGGTATTTTCACGTCAACGTTACTGGGGCGAGCCTATCCCAATCGTACATTGCGAAAAATGTGGATATGTCGCAATTCCAGAGAGTGAGTTGCCTCTAAAACTTCCAGAAATTAAGGACTTTGAGCCAACTGAAGATGGACAATCTCCTCTTGCAAAACTTGATAGTTTTGTAAATACAACTTGCCCTGATTGTGGAGGACCAGCAAAACGTGAAACTGATACAATGCCACAATGGGCAGGCTCATCATGGTACTTCCTACGTTATTGTGACGTGGAAAATACAGATGTGCTAGCAGCTCGTGAGGCACTTGACTACTGGTTACCTGTTGACTGGTATAATGGTGGTATGGAGCATACTACGCTTCACTTGCTTTATTCTCGTTTTTGGCATAAGTTCCTATATGATATCGGTGTTGTTAGCTGCAAAGAGCCATATGCAAAACGTACTAGCCATGGTATGATTTTGGGCGAAAACGGCGAAAAGATGAGTAAATCTCGTGGAAACGTTGTAAACCCGGATGATATTGTGAAAGAGTGTGGTGCCGATACAATGCGTCTTTATGAGATGTTTATTGGCGACTTTGAAAAAGCTGCTCCCTGGAGTGCCACAGGTGTTAAAGGTTGCGCACGCTTCCTTGACCGCATCTGGAATTTACAGGATATTTTAGTTGGCGGCGACAGTTATTCAAAAGAGCTTGAAGTTTCTATGAACAAAACAATTAAAAAAGTGACTGATGATATTGAAAACTTAAAATTCAATACAGCAATTGCTGCAATGATGGCTCTATTAAACGACATTCAAGCTGTGGGTAAGATAAATAAAGCTGAGTATAAAGCTATCTTGATTATGCTTAATCCATTTGCGCCACATATCACAGAGGAGCTTTATGAGCTGTGTGGATTTGCTGGAATGTTGTCATCACAAAAATGGTTAATCTATGATGAAACCAAATGCAAGAACGATACAGTAGAGCTTGCAGTGCAGGTAAACGGTAAGATTAAGGCAAAGATAAGCTTACCAACTGACTGTGACAAAGATACTGCTATACAAACTGCAAAGGCTGATGCAAAGGTTCAAGAGGCAATCTGTGGAAAACAAATCGTGAAAGAAATCGTCGTTCCAAACAAGCTTGTTAATATAGTTGTAAAATAGCGTAAAACTTACAATTCTATAAATTAGCATAAAGGCTTGACATTCAATAGGAATTTATTGTATAATGTATTCGTTGCAATAAAGTTTGTAAACCTCTGCCTATGAGGCAAAGGGAGGGAATAAAATGTCAGAAGTTCGTGTAAAAGATAATGAGTCTTTGGATAGTGCCCTTAGAAGATTTAAAAGATCTTGTGCAAAATCTGGAGTACTAGCTGAGGTTCGTAAAAAGGAACACTATGAAAAGCCTTCTGTAAAACGTAAAAAGAAGTCAGAAGCTGCTCGTAAACGTAAGTTTAAATAAGTGTTTGACAAATTTTAAATGAAAGCGAGCATTAGCTCGCTTTTTCATTTTTAAGAAAAAATAAATCTATGCAGGGAGCTAAACTATGTCAGTCTTCATACCAAACTTAATATTAAAAGATGTTACTTGTATTAATGAAAAGCTTTTAAAAGAGCATAATATTAAAGGATTGATACTTGACGTTGATAATACTCTTGCAAAACATGGATCACAAGAGCTAAGCCTTCACATAAGTGATTGGCTAGATGAGATGAAAAAGCTTGATGTAAAGCTTATGGTAGTTTCAAATAATAACAAAAAAAGGGTAGAACCGTTTGCCCAAAAACTTGGGCTGGACTTTGTGTCAATGGCACTAAAACCGATGACTTATGGGTTTTGTAAAGCAAAAAAAATATTTAACTTTGAAAATAATGAAATCGCCGTTGTTGGCGATCAAATATATACAGATATCACTGGAGGGAACTTGAAAGGTATGTTTACAATTCTTGTAACTCCATTTACACTTGAAAATAACTTTTTTTTTAAACTGAAACGCAAACTTGAAAATATCCACATTAATAATTATAATAAAAGAAACGGAGTAAAGTAATGAACGCAAAATTCGGGCCTGCGGGTAATTCCGAAAGTTTTACTACGTTAGGATATAAAAAATCAACTGAAATACCTACCTATATAAAGAAATTTGACCTTGATGCCTATGAGTACCAATGTGGTCATGGGCTTCGTTTAAACGAGAAAACTATGAGGGATTTAGGCGCATTGGCAAGTGAAGCGAACATTGCCCTTTCACTTCATGCGCCATATTATATTTCTCTTTCAAGTGTTGAAGAAGAAAAGCGATTAAATAGCATAAATTATATCCTTGAGTCTGCAAGGGTTGCGGATATGTGTGGTGCTACTAAAATAATTGTACATTCAGGTTCTTGTGGAAAGTTGTCTCGTGAAACAGCTCTCCAATATGCAAAGGAAACCCTTAAACTATCTCAAACAGCATTGGATGAAAATAATCTCTCTCACATTCATATATGTCCTGAAACAATGGGCAAAGTAAATCAGCTTGGAGATTTAGAAGAAGTTATGGAACTGTGCAAAGTTGAAGAAAGATTTATTCCTTGCATTGATTTTGGACATCTAAATGCCCGTACTTTTGGCGGAATAAAATCTCAAACCGACTATGAGGACATATTAAATACAATTGAAAATGCACTTGGACTCAACAGACTTAAACTTTTCCATTCCCATTTCTCAAAAATTGAGTTTACAGATAAAGGTGGCGAAAAACGCCATTTGACGTTTGAAGATGAAATTTATGGACCTTTATTTGAACCTTTGGCTGAGTTAATAGCAAAAAAATCTTTGACACCAACATTTATCTGTGAATCAGCAGGAACACAGGCTGAAGATGCAGCCCAAATGAAGCGGATTTATAATAGTTATAAATAAGGAAGTACTGACATGAAAAAAAGTATACTAGTCATTCACGGACCTAATATTAATCTGACAGGGGAGCGAGAGGCTTCAATCTATGGCAAAGAGAGTTTTGAGAGCATCAATCAACAAATTGCGGATTATGCAGGACAAATTCCGGTTAATTGTGAAATTTACCAATCCAACATTGAGGGAGAATTGATCAATAAAATTCATGATGCAAGAAACAAGTTTGATGGAATTGTGTTTAATGCGGGTGCGTATACACATTACAGCTATGCGTTGCGTGATGCAATTTCAGCAGTTCATATTCCATGTATTGAAGTGCATTTTTCCAATGTATTCGGTCGTGAAGATTTTAGAAGTAAATCGGTTATTGCTCCTGTGTGTGCAGGTTCAATTTCTGGGTTTGGAAAATATAGCTATATGCTAGCAATAAATGGACTAGTACAAATAATTTAAAAGGGGAAACTAAAAAATGAAAACTTCACTAAAGATGCTTATGCAACAACTACCAGACGGAATTGATGGGGCAATTATAACTTCTGATTTAAATCGTCGTTATTTTACTGATATGAAGTCATCGGCAGGCACACTTTTATTGACAAAAACATCAGTTCGCTTTATCATTGACTTTAGATATATTGAAAAAGCTAACAAAATCATCACTGACTTTGACGTAGTACTTCAATCTGATGATGTACATAAACAAATTGCAGATTTTTTCTCTGCTGAAAACGCAAAAAATATTGCAGTAGAATCTGATTTCGTAACAATGCAAGCCTACAACAAATATTGTAGTAAACTTGGAGGCTTTCACATATCAAATGATAATACTTTAAGCGATATCATTGCAAAATTGCGTTCATTTAAATCAAGTGAAGAAGTAGAATATATGAGAAAAGCGCAAGACATTACAGATAGAGCGTTTTTACATATCTGTGACTTCATCAAAGTTGGGCAAACAGAACTAGATATTGCAATTGAACTTGAATATACAATGAAAAAGTTTGGTGCAAATGGTCTTGCGTTTGATAGCATCATAGTTTCTGGTATCAACTCTTCACTTCCTCATGGCGTACCATCTGAGAAAAAAATTGAGCAAGGTGACTTTATTACAATGGATTTTGGCGCATCATATAATGGATATTGTAGCGATATGACAAGAACGGTTGCGATTGGAAAAATTTCTGACGAACAACAAAAAGTATATGACATTGTTTTGAATGCACAACTAATGGCAATTGATGCTATTAAAGTTGGCATGAAATATAGCGATGTTGATAGCGTTGCAAGAAGTTATATTTATGGACAAGGTTATGAGGGCTGTTTTGGACATGGTTTAGGACACTCATTGGGCTTATATATTCATGAAGATCCACGTTTTAGTTATTCTTGTCATGAAATTTTAGAACCAAATGTTATGATGACAGTCGAGCCTGGCGTATATCTTAGCGGAAAATTCGGCGTTAGAATTGAAGATATGGTTTTAATTACTGAAAATGGCGTAGATATTATTACTAAAAGTGAAAAGAAATTAATAATTTTGTAATTTACTATTGAAAAAACTTTGATTTTACGGTAAACTATACTTAAGATAATTATAGCAAATTAACAACAATATATGGAGGTATCTTATGATTTCAGCAGGAGATTTTAGAAATGGCGTTACGTTTGATATGGAAGGCGCTGTTTTTCAAATTATTGAATTTCAACACGTTAAACCTGGTAAGGGCGCAGCCTTTGTTCGTACTAAAATAAGAAACGTAATCAGTGGTGCTGTTACTGATAAAACATTTAACCCATCAGATAAATTTCCAACTGCTTATATCGAAAGACGAGATATGCAATATTTATATCAAGATGGTTCTCTTTTTTATTTTATGGATACAGAATCTTATGAGCAAGAGCCAATTGATGAGCATAATCTTAGTACTAACTTTAAGTTTGTAAAAGAAAATATGGAAGTTAAAGTACTTTCATATAAAGGCGCTATATTTGGTGTTGAACCTCCAAATTTTGTGGATCTTCTTATTACAGAAACTGATCCTGGATTTAAGGGCGACACTGCAACAAATGCAACGAAACCTGCAGTTTTGGAAACGGGTGCACAAATTAGAGTTCCTCTATTTATTGAAGAGGGCACTTTAATTAGAATTGATACTAGAACAGGTGAATACATGGAGCGTGCATAAAATATTATTTTTGTAAATAATATTCTATGTGATGAATAAATTTATAGCCAATTAATTTTGGCGGAATGGACGGAAAATATGAGTATGGTTGAAAGCGTAGCTTACCTAAAAGGGCTTGCAGAGGGTCTTGATATTGATTCTACTAAAAAAGAAGGCAAACTTCTATCTGCAATTATCGATGTTCTTGGTGAAATGGCAACTTCTATCGCTGATCTAGAAGACGTTTGCGATGAGCTTGATGAACTAGTTGACATTATTGACGAAGATTTAGGCAGCGTTGAAGAAGACTTGTATAACGACGATGACGACGACGATGACGATGATTACGAAATGGAAGACGAAGAGCTGTACGAAGTGACTTGTCCTAATTGCGATAACGTAGTATACCTTGACGAGGAAATGATTGTTGGCGGAGAAGTTGACTGTCCAGAATGTGGTCAAAAACTTGAGTTTGACATTGACGATTGTTGCTGTGAAGATGGCGAATGTGATTCTGATAATCACGATTGTGGCTGTGGCTGCAAAGAATAATTTGGTTTAATATGAAATCTGTTTCAGGGCGGAGTGTGATTCTCCACCGGTGGTAAAGTCCACGAGCACGAAAGTGTTGATTTGGTGCAATTCCAAAACCGACGGTTAAAGTCCGGATGAAAGAAACAAATGCACTATAATTTTGCATTAAAACGCCCGCAGAGTATTTCTGCGGGCATTTTTATTTTTATTGTGCAGCATTGCATCTTCTAAATTCCAAAACAGATCTCAAATTAAAAATATATTATATTTTAATTTGGAGGTTAGTAACATGAAAAAAATATTTAATGTTTCAACAATTGCAAAAATAGGTGTTCTTTCCGCAATAGCCGTTATCGTAATGCTATTTGAAATTCCGCTATGGTTTGCACCATCATTTTATGAAATTGATTTAAGCGAGGTCATAGTGCTTATAGGTGGTTTCGCATTAGGACCAGTCGCTGCAATCTTCATTGAACTGATAAAGATTGTCCTTAATTTTTTAATTAATGGTACTGTGACTGCAGGAATAGGTGAGTTTGCAAACTTTGTAATGGGATTATCATTTGTACTTCCCGCAGTTTACATATACAGGCATAAAAAATCAATGAAAACTGCAGTAATTGGAATGTCTGTTGGAACGGTATCTCTTGCAATTGTTGGTGGTTTGGCTAATTTGTATCTGCTTTTACCCCTATATGCCCAAATTTATGGTATACCTATTGACGTATTAGTTGATATGGGAAGTAAGATTAATGGAAGCATAACAAATGTTTATACATTTGTTATGCTTGCCACAACACCATTTAACATTTTAAAGGGAGTACTTTCATCCGTGGTTACGCTCCTTTTATATAAAAGATTGTCTTCTATTTTACACAAGTAAAACATTAGATAATTTGTAAATAATACCTTTTTTAAATTGATATTTTTAATAATTAATGCTAATATATACTATAATAGATATAACTATGATATCTATTATAGTATATTGTTTTTTATAATAGTAATTTGAATTTTAAAATGTAAAAAGTTTTTTGAAGTTAAAATTATTATCAAAGCCAAAAGGCGGAATAGGGTGATCTTTATTGTCTAAACAAAAAAAGCAAAGCTTTTTATATGGCTCGACTATATTAATGGCATCAATGATAATTGTAAAATTAATTGGTGCGATATTTAAAATTCCACTAACCAATGTACTTCATGAAAGTGGAATGGGATATTTTAATTCAGCTTATACAATATATACCGCTGTGTATGCACTTACAGTTACTGGATTTTCTGCTGCAGTTGCAAGAATGGTTGCAGAAAATTGTACAAGAGGAAGATATCGTGATGTGAAAAATATACTAAGTCTTGCAACTAAAGTTTTTATTATAATGGGAAGCATCGGATTTCTAATAATTTCCCTTTCAGCAAAAGCATTTGCAGCTGGAATTGATAGTGAAAATTCATATTGGACAGTAGTAATGATTGCGCCAGCAATTCTTTTTTGCTGCCTTATGGCTTCCTACAGGGGCTATTATGAGGGTCTAAGCGATATGAAACCCACAGCAATCACACAAGTAGTTGAGGTTGTGACAAAGCTCATAACTGGATTGGCATTTGCTTATATCGTGATGGGCGTGGCAGACAAACAATACCAATCAACAGGCTTGGTGTTCGGTATTGCAGTAGATAGCGCTGAGGCGGCGATTACAGCTGCAATTCCATTTGCGGCGGCCGGAGCTATGCTAGGAGTAAGTGTCAGCACATTCATAGGCTTTTTATATATTTTTATAAGTTATAAGGTTAAGGGCGACTACATAACAAAAGAAATGCTAGACAAAGCACCTCCACCAATGCGGTCAAAGGTGCTTTTAATGAGACTAATAAAAATATCTATTCCAATTACACTTGGTGCTGTTGTGCTTCAGCTTTCGGCATTAATTGATATGTTTACAATAATGAACAGGCTGACTTATACTTATCAGATAGCGCCAGATATATTAAATGCAAAGTATGGAATGTATCTTACACAAAATGAAAATATGCATGAGTTTTTGTATGGATGTTTTACGTCTTCTGTAACTCTGTTTAATCTTGTGCCAGCTTTTACAAGCATATTTGGCAAGAGCGCTTTGCCAAACGTTACGGCGGCGTACACAGAGCGTAATAGATCTAAATTGAAAGTAAGTATTGAGTCTGTGGTTCGTGTGACAACCTTAGTTGCCGCGCCTATGGCATTTGGTATTGCATTTATGTCAGGTCCAATACTTCGATTACTTTACAAAAATCTTGACGGAGCAATCAACATAGGAATGTTGTTGCTTCCAACATTGGGTGTTGCGGCATTATTCTTAGCACTTGTAGCGCCACTGAATGCAATCTTCCAAGGAATTGGTAGGATGGATTTACCTGTAAAATTCCTGTTTACAGGTGCCTTAATAAAGTTTGTATTAAATCTTATTTTGATTGGTATTCCATCTATTAATATAATGGGAGGTGCCATCAGTACAATTGTTTGTTATGGCGTTATTGCGGCTTTGAGCGTTTTTACATTGAAAAATAAGGTTAATGTATCACTGGATTTTACAAGTATTCTTATAAAACCGGTAATTTCTGGGTTTATTTGTGGTTTTTCTGCATTTTTATGTAATTTTGCTTTGACAAAGATAGCAACAAATAGTATAATAACTGTAGTTAGTATCGGTGTTGGCGCAGTTTCATACATTATTTCTTTGGCAGTGTTAAATGCAATTTCGCCTGATGACGTTTTAATGCTACCCAAAGGTAATAAAATTTTGAAAACACTTGAAAAGTTACATATTATAAGGTAATATATAAACTGTGTTCTAATTCATGTATAAAAGGGGCGTATTGTGGACTTTAAAGTTAAAGATAGTTATAATATTGATGATCTACTGAATATTATGAAGCTTCTTAGAAGCGAGAACGGTTGCCCATGGGATAGAGAACAAACGCATGAGTCTATTCGTAAAAACTTTATTGAGGAAACTTATGAAGTTTGCGAGGCGATTGATGAATCTAACCCAGAGCATTTAAAAGAAGAACTTGGTGAGGTATTATTGCAAATTGTGTTTCATTCACAAATGGAGGATGAAAAATCTACATTCTCATTTAGTGATGTAATAAATGATATTTGTCTAAAGCTAATTATTCGTCATCCTCATGTGTTTTCTGATACAATAGTTGCTAGTGTGGATGATGTATTAAGTAACTGGGCTGATATTAAACAACAAACCAAAGGTCAAACTACTGCTGCCCAAACGTTACTGTCCGTCCCCAAACAACTTCCTGCGCTTATGCGTGCCGATAAGGTACAGGGAAGAGCTAAAAAAGCTAATAAAGAGTTTGGATATACGAGTACAAGTACCGTGCTAGGCGATTTAAAGAGTGAGGTTTGTGAGCTTGAGATAGCTATCAACAATAATGATGTGCAAAATATTTCCGAAGAAATTGGTGATATTTTGTTTTCTGCTGTTAATGTGGCTCGTTATTACAATATGGACGCTGAAGAACTTTTAACGGTATCTTGCAACAAGTTTATAAAGCGTTTTTCTCAAAGTGAAAAACTAGCTCAAGAAAAGAACATTGATTTTAAAACTGCAGATTTCAATTGCTTAGATGCTCTTTGGAAAGAAGTGAAAAAATCGATGAATTAATTTGTAATTCAAGAGGATTGCTTCCTCGTGAATATATTTAAAAATCTATAGGAGGTCAAATAATATGACTAAAGTTGAACTAATTGCTGCTGTTGCAGAAAAAGCTGAACTATCCAAAAAAGATGCAGATAAAGCTGTAACTGCTACAATCCAAGCTATCACAGAGGGCTTAAAGAATGATGGTAAGGTACAACTTGTTGGTTTCGGTACTTTTGAAGTGCGTGATCGTGCTGCTAGAGAAGGCAAAAACCCTGCAACTGGCGAGAAAATCAAAATTGCTGCAACAAGAGTTCCTGCTTTCAAAGCTGGTAAGAGCTTAAAGGATTACGTTAAATAATTTATCTATAAAATTAAGTCGCCTTTTTTCAAGGCGATTTAATTTTATATTTTTTTAAAACGTAAGTAAATAAAAATAAAGGGCGGTGACGTGGGCATATTAAATGCTCCGACTATGAGATTAGATAAATATTTAAAAGTTACCCGTTTAATTAAGCGGAGGACAATTGCAAATGAAGCCTGCGATGCTGGAAAAATCATTATAAACGGGATTCCTTCAAAGGCCTCCTATAATGTCAAGGTTGACGATATTATTGAAATAAAAATGGGCACTAGGGCTTTAAAAGTTAAAGTTTTGAGTATTAGTGAGTTTGCCAATAAGGACAATGCAGCGGATAATTATCTTATTATTGAGGGATAATATAACAAATTAAAAAATTAGTATATATATTGTGAGTACTGAATAAAATGTATTAAATTCAAATTATGAAAGGTTTGATTTAATGCAAGAAAAAGACAAGGCTATTAAGCTGCCTCACAATATCATATTGGAAGATAGAAAAGTGCTCTCAATTTCTGGAGTAAATGACATAGACAGTTTTGACGATAAACTGGTTGTACTTTATACAGAGCTTGGCGAGCTTACAATTAAAGGGAATAATCTTCACATCAGTAAGTTAAATGTTGAAACAGGCGAGTTAACAATGGATGGCGAAATAATTGCAATTTTCTATAATGATGATAAACCTAAGAAGAACAATAAACTTTTTTCTAAAGTGTTTCAGTAGGCGAAAGTATGGATATTACATATGAGGTTATTATATTTTTTGAAGCTTGCATTTTAGGAGTTGCTTTCGGTGCATTATATGACGTTTTCCGTATAATGAGATTATCTTTTACTAATCCGAAGTTTCTTGTTTTTATCGAGGATGTATTATATTTCTCAACTATTACTTTAGCTAGTTTTATTTTTATCGTAATACAAAATAGTGGATATCTTAGAGCGTTTTTAATTATAGGGGAACTACTTGGTGCAATATTATACTTTTTCACAGTAAGTATTGTCATTATGAAGTCAGCAAACCTTATTATTAAGTTTACAAGAAAAACTTTGCTTTTTATTTATAAACTAACTTTAAGACCATTCATAAAGTTTTTCTGTTACATTATTGCTAAGATAAAGGCACTTATAGTAAAATATAAGAATAAATTTAAAATTATTATTCCTAAATTTAAAATTCACTTGAAATAATAAGGCTTAATAGTGTATAATAAACTGTAAGCCTATATAATTGTAAAATTAATTTTAATGTGAGCGTAATATTAGGAGTGATAAAAATGGCACAAAAAAAGGCAAAGAAATCTAAAATTATGTGTGTTGCTTTGACGGTCTTTTTTATATACGTTGTAGCATCATTTGCGGTAATGCAAGTTGATATTTCTAAACGCAGAACTAGTCTTGATGCAATGCAAACAGAAATTAACGAACAACAGTATCTTAATAAGGAAATTCAGAGTATACTTGATTCAGGAACTGATAGCGAGTATATAATGCGAATAGCCCGTGAGAAGTTAGGCTTTGTATATCCAGACGAAAGAGTTTTCGTCGATCCAAATCGGAAACAATAAAATTAAAAGGAGTTAAAGGTTTTCTATGCAGCATGAAGTAGGTAGTATTGTTGATGGCAAGGTAACGGGTATCACTAAATTTGGTGCCTTTGTAGAGCTCGAGGGTGGAACAGTTGGAATGGTACATATTTCAGAAGTTTCACAGACATACGTTAATGACATTTCTGAGCACCTAAAAGACCAACAACAAGTAAAGGTAAAAATTTTAAGTATTGGCGAGGACGGTAAAGTTAGCCTCTCGATTAAAAAAGCGTTACCACCAGCTCCTTTTGTAAAAAGAGAGAATAAACCTAATAACTTTAATAATAAAGTTGGCGGTGCAGCACCAAGACCAATGAACAATAATTTCAGTAGACCTGCCGGAAATACCTCTGGTGGAGGTCGTCCGCAAAATTTTAATAGGTCAGCACAGGCTGCTAAAGGACCTGCAACATTTGAGGATATGCTTTCTAAATTTATGACTACTAGTGAGGATAAATTTACAGAGGTAAAAAAACCATCCTCAAATAGACGTGGTGGTTACGGTAAAAAAGGTCCCAAAGATTACGATTAATCTAATAAATGAATATAACTAAAAGATGCACACTACTTTGATAAGTAGTGTGCATCTTTTAGTTTATCACATAAACAGCGACATTGATTACAGTTCAAAGTCCTGATTTGTATAAGTCGGAAGTGCAACAGGCTTTTTGGGAATACGCTTTAGTGGGGCATATATATACGCTCTACAACTGAAAAGAGGCTCAACTGAACCTCTCTTTTTACAAATCACAGTTTGCATATCTTTGCTGGATTTACCATTTTCACAGTATTGACAGGAAGGTTCAATATTATTTCCAAAAAGATTAAATTTCAAATTCATATCACCCTTTATTATTTCTTATATTAATTCTATCAGATTTTTTTGTGAAAAACAACAGCATAATTGCAAGTAGTATCATGAATATGGTTGCAGTAGGAGAAACAGAGTAAATATCCTGTTTAATATTTGCATTATAGTTTATGCAATTTATAGTTGCTGGAGAAAGTATAAGAAATGCCTTCATAGCTAAAACACTAATCAGTGTATATATAACCCTTAGAATAAAGAATTTGGTCATTTTAACGCCATTTGAGCTAATCATTGCATACACTTGGAGATGAACGCATACGCCACCAAATGCGGTGAATGCAGTGGCTAATAGTATGGCATTTGGAGAAGAAATTGCCGAAAGATTATTGCAGCCTGTGGTTACTTCTAAAAAACCTTGGACTATGTAGCTGTACTCACTTCCTAAATATGTTAACATAATTGAAACCATAGGCATAAATGCAGAAAATGCAACAATAAAGCCGCATATCATTGTCATGGATTTTACGGAATCGTTAACGGATTTTACAAACAAAACTGAATAAGATGTGCTCTGGAAATTTGTTTTTGAAATATGATTTTTAATGCAATCTTTATTGAAAAATGACATGATGAAACCTGTTGCAACACAGGCAATAATCTGTGATAGGTACATATATAGACCGATTTTAAAGTTTGAAAATATGCTCACTCCAATACCACTAATCAAAAAAGCAGGTCCACAGTTTACACAATAACACAGTAAATTACTGGCTTCATCTTGTGACAAGCTATTTTGGTTTACAGCATTATTGATTAGCTTTGCACCAACAGGATATCCTCCCACTAAGCTTAAAATTACAATCGCTATATTGTTTTCGGATATTCTAAAAACATACTTGGATAAAAACTTGAAAGGACGTGAAATACTATATTTAAGCTTTGAGTTAATTATCACATTTGAGAAAATCATAAAGATGAACATACTGGGAATTACTAAGTTAATTGACACATTAATACCGTTTTTTATACCAGATGAAAGCTCGCTTGAAAAAAATATAATCAAAAACATTGCAAAATATATTGTAATTAAGATCAAAAATTGTCTAGAAAAACGCAATAATTTTTTCTTCATTTAACCACCTCATTAAATAAATGTATATGAAACAAACTTTGATAATATATTTATAATACTAACTTTTAATATGAAATTAATATAAGGATAGTAGTTCAAACAAATTTATAACGAAAGGTGGTTATGAGCAGAAAATGTCCTTTGCTCATTTTGCTATTGGCAATTTTGGTGGACATAATGCTCCTAAAATGGGAATGAAATCTACAAAAAATAAATTAAAACAGGTACTCCAGTCTGCGAAAGATGCACTGCTTTTAAACTCCCAAATTGAAATTGTAAGCAATACTCATGTTATTATTCAAGGTGCAAAAGGTATTATGGAGTACAATGATGACTCTATAAGGGTTAAACTTAATGACAAGGAAGTGCAATTTTATGGTGAAAACCTTTCTATTGAATGCTTGTCGCAAGATAGCATGGAGTTGAAAGGGAAAATTAGCCGTATTGAATACATTTAAATAGGCGGTGGCTTTATGATTATAATTAAAATTATTCGATATTTCAGTGGAAAAGTGCATTTTCAAGTCAGAAATGGCTTTAGTGAAAGGCTCATAAACCTATGCTCTGCTAATAATGTGTTAATGTGGGAGTTTGAAAAAACTCAAGAGGGGTTTTGTGCGACTGTTGCAGCAAAGGATTATAAATACGTAAAGAAGTTTGCAAAAAAAGCAAATGTGGAAACATCAATCGTTTCAAAACATGGGTTTATGTTCAAAGCTAATAAATATAAAAATAGGTGGGGAATAGTCATTGGTGTTTTAACATTTATAATTTTCACCTGCTTAATGCAGTGTTTTGTATGGGAGATTGAGATTATTGGAAATGACAAGGTAAAAACTTCAGTGATTTTATCTGAGTTAGAGCAAATTGGTGTGCATAAGTTCAGCTTTATACCAAATATTGATTTTAGAATGAAAAAGCAGGAGGCACTAATTAATATCCCACAGTTGTCATGGCTTACAATAAATCATAGAGGCTGTAAGCTCTCCGTAAAGGTGACGGAACGTGCATTAGCGCCATTAATACGAGAAAACGTGCCTTGTGATATTGTGGCATCAAAAACGGGTCAGATTCGCTATATGGAGGTATACAATGGAACTAAGGTGATTGGTGAAAATTATACTGTTGCTAAAGGAGATAAAATTGTAAGTGGAATGTTTACCAATAAGGCGGGAAAGATTTCATACATCCATTCTGATGCAAAGGTAATAGCCGAGGTACAGCTTGAAAAAACACTCTCAGTGGATATAGTGCAACTTTCAAAGGAATATACAGGTAAGACAAAAACAAGAAATTATTTAAACATATTTTCATTTAAGCTTCCATTATTTATTGCAACAAAGTTAGATGGAACATCTGATGTAACTGCACAGGATAATTCCATGGTACTTTTTGATAAAAGGCTTCCAATTGGAATTTACTCATTGCACTATAATTTTTACAATAAGAAGCCACAAAAGCTTTCAGAAAAAGATGCAAAAGAAGTGTTGGATAATTGTTTTTTACAATATGAGGCAACAGAGCTAAAAGACTGTGCCATAATTGGAAGGACTAAAACTCAAACGCTAACTAATTCAGTATTAAGAATCAATATATCCTACATAGTAGAAGAAGATATTGCAAAAAAAATGCCTATAATAATTGAGTAAAGTAAAAGTCCCTCTGAAAATCAGAGAGACTTCGTTTGCAACATAAACGTTTATGAATTTATGTTTGTGTATAGAAACAGCAATATGTTAGTTATTTATCTTTTGTTTTTTTGTTTGTAACTTTTGCAAGAAGAGTTACAATTAATGCAATGATAATCAACACAACAAAAATACCAGCCATCCCTTGTCCCATTACAAGAAAGGAATCCATTAAATCAGCCATATTTACATTCATAATTGTATCTCCTTTACTTAATTAATTGTGGGATAAGGTAAAGCACCATACCACCAGCTAAAACGGAAGCAATCTGTCCGGCAACGTTTGCACCAACAGCATGCATTAAAATGTGATTTTGAGGGTCTTCTTTAAGAGCCATCTTTTGAACAACTCTAGCAGACATTGGAAATGCAGAAATTCCAGCGCCACCAATCATTGGATTCACTTTATTTTTCATGAATAGGTTCAAGAATTTTGCAAATAGAACACCTGCTATTGTATCAAATGTAAAGGCAACCAAACCTAAGCCCATAATAAGTAGAGTATCCCATCTAACAAAATGCTCGGCAACCATACTAAATGAAATTGTAATACCAAGCAGTAGGGTAACAAGATTTGCAAGTATATTTTGAGCGACATCTGAGAGAGTTCCAAGTACACCACACTCACGAATTAGGTTACCAAACATTAAGAAACCAACAAGTGAAACGGACATAGGAGCAACAAATCCAGCTACCATTGTCACAATAATAGGGAAGAGTATTCTTGTTACTTTAGAAACACTTTTAGGATTGTATGGCATTCTCATCATACGTTGCTTTTTGGTAGTAACTGCTCTAATAGCAATTGGCTGAATGATTGGAACCAATGCCATATAAGAGTAAGCAGCAACAGCAATTGGACCAATATAGTTCGACTTCAAAAACTGTGAAACAAGAAGTGCAGTAGGTCCGTCTGCCGCACCAATAATTCCGATTGCAGCAGCGTCTTTTAAGTCAAATCCTAGCAAAACAGCGATTGAAATTGCAGCAAAGATACCAAATTGTGCAGCGCCGCCGAACAAAAACATTTTAGGGTTTGAAAGTAATGGACCAAAGTCAATCATAGCACCGATACCGATGAAAAGGAGTAGTGGTAGTGCCTCAGCATCTTCGATTCCAACTTTAAAAAGCCATTCAATGATACCGTTTGTTTCTCCAATGCCTTCGACTGTTTGGTTTAGAACGCCAGAAAGGGGTAAGTTTACTAAGATTGCACCAAATCCCATTGGTAAAAGTAAGGCAGGCTCATAATTCTTTGCAATTGCGAGATAAATTAATAGTGCGCCAATAACGTACATGAACCATTGTTGCGGAGTTACCGATATTATGCCGTCAAATAGAAAGCTCATTTCAAAATTCCTCCAATACATTTACGAAACACTAGACATACTTTAAACATTGTATAATATAATTATCTATTTGGCAATAAAAATATAGTGGATTTTACAAATTTTATGAATTTTTCATTATTACACTCTCAATTAAGGTTGAAACGTGTTCGCAAGCATCACAACATTTTTCCATTCTATTAAAAGTTTCTTCCCAAGAGAAAATCTCAACAGGGCTCATATCCTCTGCAATAAATAGGGAATGAACAGCCTGTAAATAAAGCTTGTCCGCATCTTCTTCCAGACGATTTACATCAACTATATAGTTATGAATAAGTTTTGATTTTTTAAAGTTGTGAAACTCCTCCATAGTACGTTTAAGTGCTTCACAGCACTGTACAATTAAAGTAGAAAATTGTAATGCATCTTCACGAATTTCAGTTATGTTAAACATATACATTCTAAGTAGAACATCTTCAATCGTATCTGTTACATCATCAATCTCATTTGCTATAGCTACAATATCCTCTCTTTCAATAGGTGGGATAAACTCAGTAGCAAGCACTGCTAGCAACTCGTGTTTTCCTATATCAGCTTTGTGCTCAATTTCATGTAGTAGTGCCATCGTATCAACTAGAGCATTAGAATCATAGTTATTTAGGGTAACGTGCAAATTTATTGCTGCTTGACAAGAAAAATCTACAAGATCTACAAACATATTAAAATAATTGTGTTGTGCTTTTTTTGACATAATATACCAGTCCTTTCTAAATTAGAATATCCACATAAATAACATAGCCATTAAATAACCTATCAAACCACAGCCTGGAAAGGTTAAAAACCAAGTCCATACCATTTCTTTTACAACACCCCAGTTAACGCAGGATACTCTTTTGGCAGCACCCACACCCATGATTGCAGTTGTTTTAGTGTGTGTAGTACTAACAGGGATACCTATCAGTGATGAGAGCAACAGGCAAGAAGCTGCTGCCAAATCCGCAGAAAATCCTTGATGCTTTTCAAGCTTAACCATATCCATACCAACTGCTTTAATAATTCTATACCCACCAATCGAAGTACCAATTGCCATAACAGCAGAACATAAAATCATAAGCCATAGTGGAATTGTAAAACTAGTCACATCGCCTTGACCTTTTGCAAGAAATACGCCCAGTAAAAATACACCCATAAATTTCTGTCCATCTTGAGCACCGTGCATAAATGCCATTGCACCAGCAGCAGAAACTTGAGCGCCTTTAAAAAACTTTGTGGTTTTTCGTTTATCAATATTCTTACAAATTTTTCCTGTAAGCTTTGAACATAAATAACCCATTACAAAACCTAATACCGTGGATAGAAGTAAGCCATATATAACCTTTATCCATTCATTACCGTTAATTCCTGCAAATCCACCATGCAAAGCAATTGCAGCTCCAGAAATACCGGCTATTAGTGCATGACTTTCACTGGTTGGAATTCCAAATTTCCATGCCACTGTAGCCCATGTAACGATAGCAAATAGAGCAGCACATAGGGCAACCAATGCCTCATGTGAATCTCCACCGAAATCAACCATATTGTAGATTGTCATTGCCACCGTTGCGTTAAGTGTCGTCATAACTAAAACACCTAAAAAGTTAAAGACAGCCGCCATTAGTATTGCTGCCTTTGGCCCCATTGATCTGGTTGAAACGCAAGTAGCAATTGCATTTGGGGCATCGGTCCAACCGTTTACCATGATCACTCCAAGTGTCAAAATCACTGTAATAAGAAGCGCAGGGTTGCTAAAAAGTTCTGATAAGAAGCTCCCAAGGGATATTTCCATATACTCACTCCTATATTATTTTAAAATATTGCAGCTTTTTTACTCAAAGTTTACAATTCATTTCTTATTGTAATACAAAATTTGTTGAATTACAATTAATTCAAACATATTTTTTACACAAATAAAATATAAGACCTCTCCAATTTCTCTATCAATTGAAGAGGTCTTATTATTACTCTATAATTAAATTAATTTCTAATGAGAATTTTTTCTCAATAAGCTGATATTTTTCAACTAACTCTGGTCCACAGCTGTTTGATCCAACACCACTCATTTTGTAATCTAAGCACAAAACCTTATAACCACACTTCTCCAGTTCATAGTTATGAGATTTTGTTAAAAGTTCTTCTTGTGTGTATTCGCAAACGTTGAAACTAAAGCTTTTATCACTTGTTGCAAGAAGGGAAGTATTACAATTGCTTAGTTTAACGTATTCTGTATTGCAATGTGAGCTGTTTTCCTGTGGCTTTATGTAGTCTTCAAACATATCGGCTATATTTGAGGTGAATTTATCCATATGACAGGACAACTTCTTATCAACATAGCTTTCGTTTGGTCCATAACCAAAATATTCGCACTGTTTGAAATCGTCATTCAAAAATAGTCTTAGTCCAAAACGTGGTAGGAATGACCTTGCAAAAGGAATTTTGACATCGAGCTTAACTGTGATATTTCCGCTGTTAAATATTGTCCATACAGCATTGACCTCAGCAATATTTGTCAAATAAATTGCTTGTAGAGAAACTGGACAAACAATCTCAATACCATCTTCTATTTCATTAAGAGCAATATCATATGTGCAAGGAATTATGCGATTGTAGCCTTCGTTAATCCATGCTTTCTTGATATACATATCATTGTCGGTGGGTGCTCTATATAGATTGTATTCAATTGGATTCTGTGTAATTATTTTGCCATCCTTTTGAATGAAATCTAAGCTTCCAAGCTCTTTGTTGAACGAATATATGAACTTTTCTCCTGTAAAGGTTATGTGGTTTACAGTATCACAAACCGCTATTTTGC
>JBAQWI010000109.1:0-4308 GCA_049298835.1 Oscillospiraceae bacterium | reverse complement strand
TACTGCTGCTCATAATAAAACGGCTGACAGGCAAATAGCTACACTTCACAAGCTCCTTCAAAACGGATATTTCTTTACTGTTGATTCTCAGAGATTCCAGAGAATGCGCACAGTCTCCTTCCAAATTGGATGTATGACTATGGCTGCAGCAATCACTGCTACAGTTATGCAAGTGATTTTGCTGATCCTTGTGGTCTACTCGGGTTTTATCTGCATCATTATTCATATGTTTTCTCCTATTCATTCTACAATTATCTTTTCGACTATTTGTTTATTTCTGCGTAAAGCTAAAACCCCTGAATAAACAATTCCCCCAAATCATCAGTCTGAGGGAACATCGTTTAATCATTCAGAAACAGTAATACTATCGGCCATTTACCCCCGATATATCCTTACCACTGTCTCCACATGTGTGGAGAGTTTAAAAGGGCTATATTTATTTTTCATTATGAATCTCTTTATCATCTTAGCGAGAGAAACAATTGATATCTGTATTTAATCTTTATTTATTGGGCTAATACCCTTCAATAGTTTTCCTATCTATTGATATCCAACGTTATATCCTGACGGCTCAATATCAATTTCATTTTGTTCAAATAATTTAACTGGATTCGGTAGTTTAATTAACTGAGTGATACTATTAAGATTATAAACACGGTATATAAAATAATTTTCTTGAAGTTGTTGTGCAACCTCCCATTCATTTATTGACATTTGAAATCTTTTAGATGCACCAGTTGTACTTTTTACTTCAATATAAATTGGCTCTCCATCAGCCGAAAAAGAAGCTATGTCGTATCCAGCTGCAGTATTTTCTTTAGAAACCCATTGGACGTTTTTAGATAAATTCTCTTGCCCAATACGTGATAAATAATCTACTTCTCTTTCATATACAAACTTTTCACCATCCATACCAATTTTCTTGTTTCTTTCAAGCCTTTTTTCCAATTCTTCAGGAGTTATTATCCTCCTTTTTTTGAACTGTGAAGAGTCAGTATTATCTTGGAATAACACTAATGTCTTTTCTTTAAGTAATACTAATTTTATTATGGTGGATTGGAAGTGTACAGGTGAACCCCTATACTCATTTACTTGATAACCTTCTGTTGCAAATTGATCTAATTTGGATTTTTGCAATCCAATAATATCACACACATAGCAATAATCACATTTAGCAGAAATGTTTAACTTAATATTGTTTTTATATGCCTGAATGTATCTGGAAGTGTCTCTTAATTCCGAATGGCAATAAGGGCATTCATTATTTCCAAAGTAATACACTCTTGTAAAAACTCGATCTTTCTTGATTGATCGTTTTTGATTTTCTTTCTTTTGTCTATGTCCTGAAGATGTTGTACTATCGCTCTCTTTTTGCAATGCCTGAGTATCATTTTCTTTCAAAGAATTATTTTCAAAGACAATATCAGCCTGATTTTCATTCACCGTATCAGTTTGATTATCATCATCATTGTCTTTAAATCCAATTATTTCCCAAAGATCTGCTCGTAAATAATGATTCGAAATCAATTTTTTAATTTCTTCTTTTCCATATAATTTTATCCAAACACTGCATATCTTTTGTATTTCATCAAACAGAACCATATTATATAAATTTGTCAAAATATTTTCAGCATTATAATCAGACCAGTAATTAAGATTTATCCCACCTATTATTTTGTTATGTATATAGTTTTTTCTTTTTGTACTCATTAAAGCGGATTCAAACAAACGTTTTATAGCTAAAATAAATTCCTCTGAAATATTTAAGTTGTCTATTTCATTATTTAGATTAAACATTTCATTTAGTTTACTAATAATCTGTTTGCTAGCATTTTTCCTAGCTTCCTTTTTGGTTTTACCTATACCAATGGTCGAAAAATCAATGATTTTTATTTCAAGACTAAAAATACGCAAACTGATAAGATTCTCAATATCATGAGCAGAACCTTTTGTTTCCTCTTTGGCGATATATATCTCATAAGAATTTGTTTGAACTATCTGTTGAAGCAATTGCGTATAATCTTCATAATCTCCATTTATCCCATCCTTCAGCGTTATTTCCGTCAATCTATGTATTTCAGAAAATACATTCTGTCTTTTATCGCTTATTGCATGTAAAAACAATGATGCAACCAGAGATTGATAAATGTCTTGTTTCATATTTTTTGAGCTTATTAGATTCGTTGTACACATTAAATATTTTAGACTTTGGTCTGAAATAATTTTATCAGCGTGTTCTTTGGATATTAACTTTACTCTTAGCGGCCTTATATTCTGAGAATCTCCATCACAATAATCATCAAAGTGTTTATATAAATATAAATCTATAGCAAACGTTTGCACAAAAGCACCTAATGTTTTTAGTGAATCCATTGTTTCTATTTCTTGATTATTATTCTTAATGTTATTCAAAATAGATTTATGTGTAAAACAAGCATCAATGTAATGAATCGGCATTTTGCATAATATAGTCTTAATGCTAGGTAATGAATTAATTAAATTTGTTAGATCACTTCTCCTAACAGCTACTACATCCCACGGAAGATCGCTTCTTAATTTGCTTCTTTTTTCTACTTTCTTCAAAGGAATTGGCAATTTATATAAGTCATAGTATCTCTTAGCTGCATCTCGTTCAGCTTCTTTTTTTGAAGTCCCTTGACCCTCAACCCGCCGATTTAAAGCAAAAACTTCTGCCTCGAATATTCTTTGATGCGGCGGGCCAGATTCATCAATAATTTTATAACTAACTAGCTGCTTTTTTGCCTGAACATATTCTTGTAGAAGTGTCTTATAATCCAATTCATTCCTGTTATTATAGTTATAATAATTGTGAATTAACAATTCAACCGTTTGGAAACCGCATGATTGATATACTGTAAATAGCACCTTATTTAATACATCATAATATATATGCATGTGCCTATTTATCTCTTCTCCTCTACCAAGATAAACCAAATCACTAATTCCTAATGCGTGGTAGATATTAATTATTACTGACTTTTTGTGATTCATTATATTTGCACGTAAATACTCTAAACTTGTTTCATGGTATTTATATCCGACCCAATAAAACATCATGTCAAAAAGACTAGAACCTAGAATTTCGTATGCTTTATTTATCTCTATTACATCTGTATTTTTTTCTTGCAAATAACTAGTGTGCCTTAATGCCTCATCCAGCACCTCTGCACTAGCAGAACAATTCAACTTTTTTTGTAAGTCCAATCCATTGCTCATATTAATTGCAAACCCCTTTACAATCTCCGTATTTGAAACTTAATTCTTTCTCCTATGTTTTATAGATTTTTATCATTCATATCATAAGCTTCGTATATAGAGTTCTTTTACTCTTAATAAAACTAAAAATCTATTACAACCCTTATTAACAATTATATCCTAATTTGGACTACTTGTTATGTTTTTCCTCCACCCTCATCCCGCTCTTCAATACAAAAACAAAATGCGTTGGTGAGATTATCTCTATCTTCTCAACCAACGCATTAAATATGTTTTCATCGAACTCTTCCAGGAGTTCCTTCCTGCTGTTTATTGTCTTAACAATATCATTTACCCTTCGTCGGAGTGCTTCATTAATACTATCCTGTTTATCGAACTCTACCCTTCGCTTTCGGAGTTCCTCCAGTTCTGATGATAACCTTAGGTACTCTTCCTTGTAGACTTCATCATCCATGCCGTTTTTCACTTGAAACTGTACAAGCCCCTTTAATTCGGTTTTTAATTTCTCAACCTTTTTATCAAGAGCTTTAATTTCCTTGGTACTGGCCTTTTTCATAATGACCTTTTCAATATTATCAGTTAGCGTTTTTATGAGTGCATCCCTGTTTTCATATAGTCTATTAAACACCCGAACAAAAGCATCCATCAAAACACTTTCATCCACTGCTTTTGCATTACAGGCATCTTTTCCTTCAGTAATATAGGTCTTGCATTGCCATACTACCTTCTTAGATATATTAGTGCTATTCCAAGTTCTTCTTTTAAAAATATTACCGCAGTCACCGCAGATAACCTTGCCACTGAACGGATACTTGCTGGTGTATTTATGCCTATCCCCTGCTAAATTTCCGATAAGTAATGCTCTGCGCTCCTTCTCATCCTGAACCTTTTCGAATATCTCCCTTGATATTATTGGCTTATGATTGCCTTCAATAAGATATTGCTGTGCCTGTCCTTTATTATCAACCCGTTTATGAGCAAGGAAATCAACTGTTATGGTCTTCTGCAGAATTACATCTCCATAGTATTTTTCATTCGCTAAGATACCGGCTACGGTTGAGTCCCACCACT
>JBAQWI010000108.1:0-4687 GCA_049298835.1 Oscillospiraceae bacterium | reverse complement strand
TGATAGTGCTTCAACAGGAGAAAAATTGCATTTAGGTTTTTTGGATGCGATAATGGCATCTGTAAATGATTCCAATAAAAGTAAAAGTCTTTCCATAGTGGAGAGTAGTTTAAGATTGAAAGATTGTACAATAGTGGTTAAATAAGATAGAGATGGGGTTGCCTACAATCGTTTAATGATATGCTTTCTAAAAATGAATCTATCACAATGTCCTTAGATTTGAATCTATTTTTTTAAGAATTATGAAAGAACATTGCTTTTTCTTAGAACTAGGGTTTGCCATCAAAGATAGTCAACTAGTTTCAAAGGCAAGAAAATTCAAAAATTGTTTTGAAAAACTTCTGTTGGAAGCTACAGATTTAGATTGCGGAAATGTCTTGAGTAAATCATAGTGGATTTTCTCGAAACCATTCTTAGCTTTGCAGCCATTAAAATTTATGCCCTCTATATTAGGGTATGTGGAAAAGAATGAATTTAAATCGTTTATAGCCTCGTCCCTTATCGAATCTGCCGCGCCTTCGCGCGTGAAACACACCCTATACTCCTAGCAGCGCTTCAATTTGTTCTTTACGATTAATCATATTGTTTTTAATAAAGTTACTTAATTTAGTTATGATTATTTTTCAATATAATGGATAAAATAACCTTATTATTCAGTAATTTAAGAAGTTGAAGAGGATATTAGATGGAATCATTTAAGAGAGTACCTGCACACATTGGCATTATACCCGATGGTAATAGAAGATGGGCTGAAAAAAACGGGTACCCCAAAAAAGAGGGATACCAGTATGGTGTTAGCCCTGGATTTGAGCTTTATAAAATGATGCTTGAGTGTGGCATACAAGAAGCTACGTTTTATGGATTTACGAAAGATAATAATAAAAGAGAAAAAGAACAGCGAGAGGCTTTTACAAAAGCTTGTGTTGATGCTGTTCAGCTTTTGAGCGGAAAAGATGCAAATTTATTGGTCATAGGCAATACTGAATCTCCTGCATTCCCTCAGGAGCTTAAAGAGTATGCAAATAAAAGAGTCCATTTTGGACGGGGTCTAATTAATCTTAATTTTCTCGTAAATTATGACTGGGAATGGGATATAAAAAATCTTATTGAAAATAAATGTTTTAAATCGTCTGACATTCCGAGGGTTGACTTAATCATAAGGTGGGGAGGCCGGAGGCGCTTAAGTGGATTTTTGCCTGCCCAATCAGCCTATTCAGATTTTTATATTATAGATGATTGTTGGCCCAGTTTCGATAAATCTCATTTTCTTGATGCAATGAGGTGGTATCAGAATTGCGATGTGACATTAGGTGGTTAAGGGCAGGGAATAACACACTACTGAAAGCTATATCTATATTTTAATAAGTTAATAGAAGCCGATTGTTTATAGCTTTCGTGGCGCTTTCATAAGAAGTAATAAGTATTTCTTCTATTGCCACTAAGTCTAGTGCTACAAAAAACCCCGATACCATTTCAAATGGTATCGGGGTTTGCTATCTCAATTTAACTTAACAAATAATTTATCATTAAATTTAATATTGACTTCTTACTTTCGCAAGTACGTCCTATGTAAGAACCAGTGTTGCATACCTATGTCTCAAATCATGAAATCGAATATGCTTTAACATTTGATAGAGTGGGATTCACTTATCCATTTTCTATATTAACAAGCATTTTACTTAGAACTGAGTTATACACATCAAGCTCTTCTGGTGAGATATCACAAATGACATCATTTCTGAATTTTACAGCAACATCTAACATCTCTGTTTCAATTTTTTTTCCCTTTTCAGTTAGTTTTAAGATTTTAATTCGTTTGTCACTCTCGCTACTGATTCTAGTAATCCAACCAAGTGCTTGAATTTTATCAAGCAGTCGAACAACGGTTGGTTCTTTTAGAGACATTTTATCCGCCAATTGTGTTTGTGTGATCATTTTATTGATGCTAACATAATACAACGCAATCCACTGAGTCCTTGTTATATTATAATAATTTAGCCTTTTTTCAAAGCATTCTGCTAACAATTTCGCACTTCTGCTTGTAATACAAGCAATACAATCATCTAAATTAAACATTATTATTCACCATCTATTTTCATTTATATTCTATAATACCACATATTTGCTGCAATTTCTATATTTTCAACAAACGTGTGTAAAAAATATTAAACAAATATTGGAATAATTTAAAGATTAATTGTTAACGTATTGTTCAATGCATGCCCATACAACTTTGTCACTAAAGTCTTTACCAATCAACTCGTTTTCACAGGGGTTAAAATTATAAAGGAACAAGCTATCAGTATTTATTTTAATGCTTTGAATCACGCCATCAGAACACGAAATATACACCGATACATTTCCAATGGAATATTTATGCTCCAACTCTATGTCAAATGATGGAGACTGAGCATACAGCCATTCGTAGGATGAAAGTGTTTGCTCTAATGGTGCATTGAAATTAGCTTTGTTAATATATTTAATATTTTGGCATGCAAATGTATCTATAAATGCTTGTATTACTTTTTTTGTAGTTATTTCACTATTAATTGATGATAAATTTATAACTCTACTTTTAACGGAAGAGATGCCCTTGGACTGTAATTTTAGTTTAGATGGGGTAAGGGCTTTTGCAAGTTTTTTCGAATCTACGTTAACGAGAATTGTGCCATGATACATATAATTATCACCGTCTGTGTAATACGCGTGACCGGAAAATTTTTGCCCATTGTACAGCAAATCATTTCTTCCGCTAAATTCACAGTCAATGCCTAATTTCGCTATAGCGGACTGTATCAGTTCTAAAAACTTTGCATCATTTGCTGTTTTTTCCTTTGTAATAAAGGTAAAATTCAAATTTCCTTTATCATGGTATACAGCGCCACCACCGGAAAACCTACGTACCGCCTTAATATTATGTTCCTCCATATATGCAAGATCACATTCGGCGTATAGATTTTGATTTCTCCCAACTATAACTGAAGCATCGTTCTGCCATAAATACAAATGCAAATCTTCGTCTGAATTTAAGAAAAGCTCATTCTCCGATGCTATATTAAAATAAGGGTCAAATTCGTTAGATATTATTATCTTATTCATTACTGATGCACTGCTCCAATACCGAAGTCCATTGCCGCTTCATGAATTATCTCACCTGTGGTTGGATGTGGGAAAATTGTTTCGGTTATTTCCTTTTCACTAAATCCATTTGCGATTGCTAATGTCAATGAACTGATTAAAGATGAGGCATCAGCACCGATAATTGAGCCACCAATAATCTTGTTTGTTTCATTATTCTTAATCAACTTAATAAATCCTCGTGGCTCATTCATAGTCAAAGCTTTTCCGTTTCCTGAAAATTCAAACTTACTAACTGTAATATTCATGCCTTTTGCCTTGGCTTCATCCTCATTTATGCCAACGCTAGCAATTTCAGGAGCAGTAAATATTACATTTGGAACAGCCGAATACTCCATCTCCTTAGGTTTGTTTATAATATTTTCTACAGCAACAATACCTTGATGAGAAGCCACATGAGCGAGTTGAATAATGTTTGTCACATCACCAATTGCATAAATATGTTTGATATTCGTACGCATTGATGTGTCAACCTTAATGCCTCTTCCTCTGTCATTTAATAAAACACCACTATTTTCAATTGCAAGTCCATCCAAATTAGGCTCCCGACCTATAGCCACCAAAACTTTGTCGCTTACGAGTAAGTGCTCTCCGTCTTTATCTTCATAAGCAATAACTGCTTTGCCATCCACAGAGCTTTGTATTTTCATGACTTTTGAACTAGTATGAACATGAATATGTTCTTCTTTTGCAATTTCTTGTATTTCTTCAGAAATATCCCTGTCGACCATAGTTAATAGTCGGTCCATAAATTCGATTACGTGTACATCAACACCAAAATTCTTATAAATAAATGCAAATTCCATACCAATTACGCCACCACCGATAACGGCAATGGATTTGGGCAAATCAGTACAGGATAATGCTGTTGTACTATTTAATACGAACGGTAAATCGATACCAGGAATAGCAATGTTGGATATTTTTGAACCTGTTGCTACAATAATATCTTTTGCCTTTATAATATAATTCTCATTACCAGTAACAGCTACGGTACCCGCATCAACAAATGATGCTTGACCAGAGATTACATTGATTTCGTTTTTCTTCATTAGAAAGTCGATACCAGAAATAAGCCTATTCTTTACCTCGTCTTTGCGTTTTATGACTTGCTTCATATCGACTGAAATATTGCCATCGATCACAACGCCAAAATGTGATGCATTATGTGCGTTGTGACATATCTCAGAGGATTTAACAATAGCTTTGGTTGGGATACAGCCAACATTAAGACAAGTGCCACCTAATTCCGACTTTTCCACGAGGGTTACCTTTAAACCATTCTTTGCAGCATAGATTGCTGCCACATATCCACCAGGGCCTGCGCCGATTACAAGTAAATCGGTTGTAATTTCATTTGAAGTTTGTTGTGATTGATTTTTATCTTCTATTGAAGTTGCTTCTTGTGTAAGTGCAATTTCATCTATCTCAAACATTTCTGCATTAGATGCAATTTGTGCACCCTCTTCGCATAATATCTTGGAAACAACGCCTGCCGATGTGGCTTTAATTGTACGGTTACCTTTGGCTGTCTCGACCTGTGCTATGA
>JBAQWI010000107.1:0-6504 GCA_049298835.1 Oscillospiraceae bacterium | reverse complement strand
CGATTATTATGCTTATTCAAAGGAGCTTATCAACGGTGACTCCGTTTTTGATTTTGATATTACAAAATTATCGGTGAATACTTTTGATGTTGGTCTTGCAGGAATTGAGGTTTATGACCTTTTGCGTGATGAATATGACATTCAAATAGAATTTGGTGATATTGGAAATATCCTTTCCTATGTTTCCGTTGGAGATAGTGTTAAAAATATTGAACGACTTATTGGCGCTTTGTCGGAAATTCGACGAAGATATAAAAAAGATAAAAGTGGAATGTTAGGGCATGAATATATCAATCCACAGGTTATACTATCTCCACAGG
This sequence comes from Oscillospiraceae bacterium, assembly GCA_049298835.1. Lineage (GTDB taxonomy): Bacteria > Bacillota > Clostridia > Oscillospirales > Ruminococcaceae > Paludihabitans. The sequence continues at coordinate 6,184 of JBAQWI010000107.1, read as the reverse complement.
AAGCTTTTTATGCAGACAAAGAATCTCTTGATTTTCAAGATAGTATTGGCAGAGTTTGCTGTGAGTTTGTAATGTGCTATCCTCCAGGTATTCCAATTTTAGCACCGGGTGAGGAAATCACGCAAGAGATTATTGATTATATTGAATATGCAAAAGAAAAGGGCTGTTTTTTAACAGGCCCTGAAGATATGGAAATTAAAAAGATAAATATCTTGAAGGGAGGATTTTAGGTTGGAACTTTGGTATAGTGAAAAGCACACAAAGAATGTGAAACTGTCAATTAAGGTTGATAAACAACTTTATAGCGGGAAAAGTGAATTTCAGCGTATCGACATTTTTGAGTCTAAGGAGTTTGGTAAATTTTTAACGCTTGACGGATTTATAATGTTGACCGAGAAGGATGAATTTATTTATCACGAAATGATAACCCATGTTCCAATGGCAGTTCATCCCAATGTGAAAAAGGTTCTTATTATCGGTGCTGGCGATGGTGGGGTTGTTCGAGAATTGACAAGATATGAAACAATTGAACATATCGACTTGGTTGAAATTGATGAAATGGTGGTTACTGTTTGCAAAGAGTTTTTGCCACAAACCGCTTGTAGCTTTGGCGATAAAAGACTCCATATTTACTATCAAGACGGGCTTAAATTTATTCGCAACTATGAAAACGAATATGATCTTATTATTGTTGATTCCACCGACCCGTTTGGTCCTGGTGAAGGACTTTTCACAAAGGAATTCTATGGCAACTGCTTTAAGGCACTCAAAGAAGATGGAATTATGGTCAATCAGCACGAAAGTCCTTTTTATGAGGATGATGCCAACGCAATGAAACGGGCTCACAAGCGAATTGTGGAGTCTTTTGAAATCAGCCGTGTTTATCAAGCACACATTCCGACTTACCCATCTGGGCATTGGCTATTTGGATTTGCTTCCAAAAAATATCACCCATTGAATGATTTGAATGCGGTTAAGTGGAATGATTTGGGGCTTAAAACAAAGTATTATAACACCAATTTGCATAAGGGTGCGTTTTATTTGCCAAACTATGTAGAGGAGATGTTAAAAGAAGTTGAATAAAAATATTGAAACCTTTATCGGTTGTGATAAGGAATATAACGAAGCTGATATTGTTCTTTTTGGTGCTCCTTTTGACGGAACTACCTCTTTTCGCCCTGGAACACGTTTTGCAAGTAAGGCAATCAGAAGTGAATCCTTTGGGATTGAAACCTATTCGCCCTACCAAGACAAAGACCTTTGCGACTGTGCTATTTTTGACGCTGGTGATTTGGAACTACCCTTTGGAAATACAAAAAAAGTGTTAAGCGAGATTGAAGAATTTACAAACCAAATTTTAATGGATAACAAACTGCCAGTTATGATTGGTGGGGAGCATCTAGTAACGCTTGGATCTGTTCGTGCAGTAGCAAAAAAATATTCAGATTTGCATATCATTCACTTTGATGCTCACGCAGATTTGCGAGAGGATTACTTGGGAGAAACACTTTCTCACGCAACGGTTATGCATAGAATATGGGATGTTGTGGGTGACAATAAAATCTATCAGTTTGGTATCCGTAGTGGAGAAAAAGCTGAATTTGATTTTGCAAAAGAGCATACAATAATGCAGAAATTTAATCTAAACGGATTGAGCGAAGTAGTAGAAAAATTAAAGGGAAAGCCTGTATATTTTAGCCTTGATTTAGATGTTTTAGATCCGTCGATATTCCCTGGTACAGGCACACCCGAAGCAGGTGGCATTACGTTTCATGAACTGCTAACGGCAATTATTGAACTGAGTGGCTTAAACATAGTTGCTTGCGATATCAATGAGTTGTCACCAGTTTATGATCAAAGTGGAGTTTCAACTGCTGTGGCGTGTAAAATACTAAGAGAACTATTATTGATTTTAGGAGGAAAATAAAAATGGGAAAAGCTTTAATTATCGGTTGTGGTGGAGTTGCAAGTGTAACAATTCACAAGTGCTGCCAAAACAGCGAGGTTTTTGAGGAAATAATGATAGCAAGCAGAACAAAAAGCAAGTGCGATGCACTCAAAGCGAAACTTGATGGTGGAAAAACAATAATTCATACTGCACAAGTAGATGCTGATAATGTGGAGGAATTAATTACACTTATCAACAGTTTCAAACCTGATGTTGTGATTAACCTTGCACTTCCTTATCAGGATTTGACGATTATGGATGCTTGTTTGGCTACAAAAACGCATTATGTTGACACTGCAAACTATGAGCCACTTGATACTGCAAAGTTTGAATATAAATGGCAATGGGAGTATCGTGAACGCTTTGAAAAGGCTGGTATCACAGCCTTGCTAGGTAGTGGATTTGACCCTGGTGTAACGGGCGTATTCTCGGCTTATGCACAAAAGCATTATTTTGATGAAATTCATTATATTGATATTTTGGATGCAAATGCAGGCGACCACGGTTATCCATTTGCAACAAACTTTAACCCAGAGATTAACATCAGAGAGATTACATCAAACGGAAGCTATTGGGAAAATGGAGCATGGGTTGAAACTCACCCAATGGAAATTAAAAGAGAGTATAACTTCCCTCAAATTGGCAAAAAAGATATGTATCTTTTGCATCATGAGGAGCTTGAGTCCCTTGCCCTTAACATCAAAGGCATAAAAAGAATTCGTTTCTTTATGACATTTGGTCAAAGCTATTTAACACATTTAAAATGTCTTGAAAATGTTGGAATGACTTCAATTGAGCCAGTTGAATACAATGGTATGCAAATCGTGCCATTGCAGTTTTTGGCGGCAATGCTACCAGACCCTGCAACCCTTGGACCTAGAACAAAGGGCAAGACAAATATCGGTTGCATTTTCCAAGGTATCAAAGACGGAGAGCCAAAAACTTACTACGTTTACAATGTTTGTGACCACGAAGAATGTTATAAAGAAGTGGAGTCTCAAGCAATTTCATATACAACAGGCGTTCCTGCAATGATTGGTGCAATGCTTGTTATGAACGGTACATGGCAAAAGGCTGGTGTTCATAACATTGAGGAGTTTGATCCAGATCCTTTTATGGAAGCACTGAATGAATGGGGACTTCCTTGGGTTGAAGGTTTTAATCCAGAATTGGTTGACTAGATGAGTGTGAATTTTGACAGTAATGCAGTTAAAACCCCATATTACATTGTTGATGAAACGCTATTGGTAAGAAATTTAGAAATTCTAAAAGATGTTTCTGATAGGGCAGGATGTAAAATTTTGCTTGCTCAAAAGGCATTTTCAATGTTTTCGCTTTATCCTCTTATTGGAGAATATTTAAGCGGGACAACAGCAAGTGGGCTTTTTGAAGCAAAATTAGGCTACGAAGAGATGAAAAAAGAAAATCACATTTTTTCAGCCGCTTATTCAGAAGATGAATTCGATGAAATTTTAAATATCTGCGATCATATCAGTTTTAATTCATTTGCTCAATGGGAAAAATACAAAGAAAAAGCACTTGCTACAGATAAAAAGTTTAGTATCAGAATTAACCCCGAGCACTCAACACAAGATCACGCAATCTATGACCCGTGTTCAGCAGGATCAAGGCTTGGCGTTACTCTTAATAACTTTAAAGCAGAACTGCTTGATGGGATTAGTGGATTGCATTTTCACACATTATGTGAGCAAAATAGTGATGACTTAATCAGCACACTAAAGGCTGTTGAAGAAATGTTTGGACAATATCTTGACCAAATGGAGTGGGTGAACTTTGGCGGTGGACATCATATCACAAGGGATGATTATGATATCGATGCACTTATAGATTGCATTGTAACCTTCAAAAAAAAGTATAATGTAGAAGTTTATCTCGAGCCTGGTGAAGCCGTTGCGCTTAATACAGGCTTTTTGGTTAGCACCGTTCTTGATGTGATAGAAAACGAAATTAACATTGCAATTCTTGATACATCGGCGGCTTGCCATATGCCAGATGTTTTGGAGATGCCCTATCGTCCAACGATAATTGGTGCAGAGTTACCCGATAAGAAAGCTTTTACCTATCGACTTGGTGGTCCAACTTGCCTTGCGGGCGATATTATCGGTGACTATTCCTTTGATAAACCACTAAAAGTTGGTGACAAACTGATTTTTTGCGATATGGCTATTTATTCTATGGTTAAAAACAACACGTTCAATGGGATTAATCTACCCTCAATTGCAGTTGTGGATAAAAATAGAAAAGTCAGCGTTATTAAGAGTTTTGGATACGAAGATTTTAAGGGAAGATTGTCTTAAAAAAGTTTGGCGCATGATAGTTATCTTTGATTAAAAACACCGTCTAAAAAGCCGGTGTTTTTTTGTCTGTTTCTATCGTTGCAAAGTCAATGTCAATGTGGTATTATCAAAATCAAGTATACAATAGTAATGAAAAAGGAGTATCATTATGAACCCAAAAATAAAATTTAAAGTGATTAGTTCGCTGGAAAAAGTGTTTCCAGACCAAGAGCCAACAGCATCAAAGCTAGTGGGAAATGAGTCTATCTTTAGAGGTGAGTCGTACTCTTTCCAGATAGCGTTTAAAATAGACGAAACCGGTGGACATAAGAGAGTTGACTTTATCCCTAAAATAGTTTGCGAGGTTGCAAAAAATGTAACGGTGAAGAATGTTTCCCTTGTTCCTTGTGAAATGACTTGTTTTGAGGACAGGGATGATGATTATATTAGAGAAGCACAACCTGGCTTGTATCCTGATGTTATTTCAGATATTGGCTGTGAATATGGATTGGCGACAGCACTCAATACCATGTGGAGAAGTGTATGGGTAGAGTTTAAGCCTGACGAGAACACCTCAAGTGGAACACACTCCATTATGGTGGAGTTTGTGGACGAAGAGGGGATTTCCTACGGCATTGTTGGCACACAGGTAAGGTTAATTGAAGCAGAGCTCGAAAAACAAGAATTGCTATTCACCCAATGGTTTCATGGAGATTGCATTAGCTCCTATTATGGAGTAAAAACGCTTTCAGACCGTCATTTTGAGCTGATGGAAAAATTCATTAAAACTGCTGTGAATAACGGAATTAATATGCTACTAACCCCATTGTTTACACCACCACTCGATACGAAGATTGGTGGGGAACGTCCAACAATACAGTTGGTCGATGTTACTGTAAACAATGGAAAATATACATTTGGGTTTGACAATTTGCACCGATTTATTAATATTTGTAAGGGTGCAGGAATTGAATATTATGAGATGTCGCACCTATTTACACAATGGGGTGCAAAACACGCACCTAAGATAATGGCAACTGTAGACGGAGAATACAAACGCATTTTTGGATGGGAAACTTCTGCTACAAGCGACGAATATAAGGCGTTTTTATCCGAGTTTTTACCAAAGCTTGTTGCTTTTTTACATGAGGAAAAAATTGCTGAAACTACCTACTTTCACGTGTCTGACGAACCCGAAATGGGTGCAATCGAAAATTATAGGCTTGCATCTTTGTTCGTAGCAGAGTATCTTAAAGGGTTTAAAATGATGGATGCCCTGTCTGATTATGCTTTTTATGAAAAGGGACTTGTAGGGAACCCAATTCCTTCAACTGACCATATCAAACCATTTTTAGACAACAACGTGCCTAATTTGTGGACGTATTATTGCTGTGCACAAGACTACAAAGTAAGCAACCGATTTATCGCAATGTCAAGCGCTAGAAACAGAGTGATTGCAGCCCAACTTTTCAAATATGACATTAAGGGTTTCTTGCATTGGGGGTATAATTTTTGGTATTCGCAATACTCAACTAGGTTAATTAACCCATTTGCAGTAACCGATAGCGGGTGTGCGTTTCCAGCTGGTGATGCGTTTAGCGTATATCCTGGGACAAATGGACCATTGGAATCAATCCGAATTAAGGTTTTTGCAAGTGCACTTTACGATTTGAGAGCAATGAAAATGCTCGAAAAGCTAGTCGGAAAAGAGGAAGTTTTAAAGATAATTGAAAAAGATATTCAACCAATTGAATTTGATAACGCACCTAACAGCGAGGATTACATTTTGGGCACTAGGCTTAAAATTAATCAAGCAATTGAAAAAGCACTAAACCTAAACTGATAGTATAAGGCAAAACACCACTAAAAATGTCGGACATTTTAGGTGGTGTTTTCTCATTGCTTATGATAAAATAGTTACATGAATGAAGATAAAAGT
>JBAQWI010000106.1:0-1547 GCA_049298835.1 Oscillospiraceae bacterium | reverse complement strand
TTTCTACCCTAACTACCCGGACCCGGTACCCGGCAAAAATACTATACCCGGTCCCACCCTACTGAGGCAGCCAACAAAGAAAAAGAAAGACACACTAATTGTTGGTGGATACATGACAGAGAGAGTGGGTAGGCACTTGAAGAAACAAGATGACAGGTTCAAAGTTTTAAGTTATCCAGGTGCTAGAATTGAAGATGTAAAAAAAAATAGAAATCATCCCGAAAGAAAGGAATTTAGTTATTATGACAGGTACAAATAACCTTGCATGTCACGGTACAGAAGAGATTCTTAGGAAGTACGAAAAACTAATTGAAAAGGCAAAAGAAAAGAAATGTGAAAGAGTTGTTATTATCGGAATAGTGACCAGAATGGATCTAGGATACTACTATGAGAGCAAGAGGATTGCAATTAATATGCAGTTGGAAAAAATGTGCAAGAAAATGAAAGTAGACTTTCTTGAGTTTGAATGTTATAAGGAAAGACAAAAGATGTTATGGAAAGATGGATTTCACCTCAATGATATTGGTTCTGATAGACTGGCACGCATGATTTATCAACGAGTTGAGAACAAAACAGCAACTAATTTAAACTAAAAACTGGGGGGAAAATGATCAAATGTATATAAATGAAATTGAAAAGGGTAAATTATCGTGTTTCTACTCTAACGTGAGAAGCCTTATGAACAAAACAGATGAACTAGAAATATACATTAATGAGGAAAGTCCTGATATAATTGGTTTAACAGAATCCTGGGCTAATGAAAATATTAATGATAGTGAAATAAATTTTAAAGGCTATACCTTATTTCGTAACGATAGAAAAAATAAAGTTGGTGGAGGGGTATTACTTTATGTAAAAAATGAACTAGCATCCATTAGGCAAGAAGATGTAGAAAATGATATAAATGAAACTGTTTGGTGTGAAATTGTAATTGAGAATGAAAAAACACTGATTGGAGTTTGTTACAGAAGTCCGACAAGTACAGTGGTCGAAGATCTTGAAATTTTTAAAATGATTGAAAAAATGTCTAACAAGAATGCATTCCTTATGGGTGACTTCAATTATGGGAATATAAATTGGGATAATCATGAAGCAGTAGGTCAAGGTGGTCTATTTTTAGATTGTGTAAATGATAATTTTTTGTCTCAACATGTTAGGCAGCCCACTAGGGGGAAAAATATCTTAGATTTAGTTCTCAGTACAGAAGAAAACCTGGTAGAAGAACTGGAAATAGGTGAGCCCTTCGGAACAAGTGATCATCAAATTATAAGATGGAAAATAATAGTATCAAAAGACCAGAGTAACACAAATAGGGACAAAAATTATAATTACTTTAAAGCTAACTACGAATCCATTAGGGAAGAATCTAATGAAATAAACTGGGAAGCTGAAATGCTAAATAAAAATGCTGAAATACAATGGGAATTTATAAAAACTAGTCTAGAGAAATTAAAATGTAAATTTATACCCTTAAAAAGAAAAAGCAAAGGAAAATGTAAATGGACTACACGAGAGACAACTAGGTGGTGGCGTGCAAAAGTTAAAGC
>JBAQWI010000105.1:0-2620 GCA_049298835.1 Oscillospiraceae bacterium | reverse complement strand
CCTAAAACTAATGCAGAAGTTAAGTGATGACGGATATGATATTATTCCAATTATGTCATACAATGCCTCTACAATTGATACTCGTTTTGGTAATGCAAAAGACTATATCGAAAAAATTGAAGCTATCTGTGATAAGAAAATTATCAAGTCCATTCAAGATGCTGAGCCAATTGGACCTATGCACATGACCGACATAATGCTTGTTTCTCCATGCACAGGCAATACCCTTGCAAAACTTGCAAATTCAATTGTCGATACCTCTGTAACAATGGCGGTTAAATCTCATCTAAGAAACAATTTGCCTGTTGTAATTGCAGTTTCAACAAACGACGGACTAAGCGGTTCGGCTAAAAATATTGGTCAACTTGAAAACTATAGAAATTATTATTTTGTACCTATGGGGCAAGATAATCATATGCAAAAGCAAAGCTCTCTTGTTGCAAAATTTGATCTTGCGCCTTTAGCCTTAACATATGCTCAAAAAGGGGTCCAACTTCAACCATTAATGCTGTCGCCCTATATTGAAAATGATTAATCTGCTCTAGCAAAGGTACAAACGAGGTAGTTTATCTCGTTTGTTCTTTCATATATATAAAAAAAGCACTGCTAAAAAAATTAGCGGTGCTTTTTTTATGATAATTAAATTATTCTACGTTTTCTTCAATATATCTTACAATATCGCCAACTGATTTCATGTTTACAACTTGCTCATCTGGAACTTCAATATCAAATTCCTCTTCAAGTGACATAACAATGTCTGCAACATCAAGTGAGTCTGCGCCAAGGTCGTCGCCGATTAACGCGCCCATAGTTACAGTATCCTCATCCGCATCAAGTTGGTCGACAAGTATAGCTTTAATTTTATCAAATACCACGAAAATACCTCCTTTTGTGTTCTTTTGTATATATTATACCAGGCAAGAATTTTTGTTCAAGACAAGGCGTATAATATCAAGTTTTTGTAAAAAATGGTTATTCTTCAAACTCACCAATTTTTCTAAATTTATTATATCTATTATCTAGCAATAATGCAACATCTTTTTGCATTAAATTTTTTAGAGCTGCATCCATATAGTGAGAAATGTTTTCCGCAGTCAGCTGGTGATTGTTATGGGCACCCCCAGCAGGCTCGTTTATAATATAATCACATATAGAAAGATCCATTAAATCTTCTGCGGTAATCTTCAATCTGTTAGCCGCTTCTTTCTCTCTTGTTGCATCTTTCCAAAGGATACTTGCAAATCCTCGTGGAGAAATCACAGAATACACTGCATTTTCAAGCATAGCAAGCTCATCGCACACGCCAAGTCCCAAAGCACCACCAGATCCACCTTCGCCCAGAACAATAGAAATAATTGGGGTTTTTAGCTTACTTAACTCAAACAGGTTTCTAGCGATAGCCTCGCCCTGTCCTCGTTCTTCTGCTGCAATTCCGCAAAATGCACCAGGGGTATCAATAAAAAACACCACTGGTCGGTTAAATTTTTCAGCTTGTTTGGCAAGCCTTAATGCCTTTCGATATCCCTCTGGATGTGGCATTGCAAAATTGGAGCGTTTATTTTCCTCAATATTTTTACCTTTTACCTGTGCAATAACAGTGATTGGAATTCCACGAAAATTTGCGATACCACCTATTATAGCATTATCATCACCAAAAAGTCTATCCCCATGCATTTCGCAAAACTCATCAAATAAAAGTGGTATATAGTCGTTTATATTTGGTCTTTCCTTGTGGCGTATAATCTCCAAACGATCTGAAGCTATTAATTCCCTTGTATCTTTCATCGAACAGCCTCCTTTGTATGAAGTCTAATGAGCCTGGAAAGAGTTCTTCTCATGTTTTTTCGGTGGACAATCATATCAACAAACCCATGCAGGAGTAAAAATTCTGCTGATTGAAAGTCATCTGGAAGGTGTTGCTTGATTGTACTCTCGATTACACGTCTGCCAGCAAAGCCTATGAGCACTTTTGGCTCTGCAATGATAATATCGCCTAGCGATGCAAACGACGCTGTAACACCCCCTGTAGTTGGGTCTGTAAGCACTGTAATGTAGAGCAATCCTTTTTCACTGTGACGAGCCGCCGCCGCTGATGTTTTTGCCATTTGCATAAGAGAAACAATGCCCTCTTGCATTCTTGCTCCTCCAGAAGCTGTAAATATTATAATAGGCAAATTTTTTCTTGTTGCTGCTTCAAAAGCGCGGGTAATTTTTTCACCCACAACGCTTCCCATTGAGCCCATCATAAAATGCGAATCCATAACAGCAATGACACAATGCTTATTTCTAATAAAACATTCACCCGTCACAACCGCATCTTTAAGATTTGTTACGGTGCTCAAGTCTTTTATCTTTTGCTCATAGCCCTCAAAATCAATTGGGTTTTTGCTTGTCATATTTTCATCATATTCCACAAAAGTTCCTTGGTCAATTGTAATTTCAAGACGCTCCTGCACCGTCAGTCTTGCATGATAACTGCATTCAGCACAAACTTTAGATCCACCAACAAAATCGTCCATAAACATAACATTATTACATCTTGGGCATTTAAACAAAAGATCGCTTGGAATTTCAACTTTAGCCTTTTTATCGACCTTATTATCATTCTCCGCACGAAACT
>JBAQWI010000104.1:0-3927 GCA_049298835.1 Oscillospiraceae bacterium | reverse complement strand
TCTATATACAGTCCAATGTTTTCATGTTCATACCGATTATTTAAAACGACACCTTCAGAATCATCGATCAAAATAAAGGATTCATCAAATTCAAGAGAAGAATATATTCTTGTATTTATGGCATCCAAGAAATTAAAATTGGTTGTATCAATTAATTTCAGATTCGTGTAGATGGTCAATTCTTCCAAGGTATTTATTTTATCAATAATCAGGCCGAGCCATTTTTCGAGATTATCCAATGATGAACACCCGATTGTTAGTTTCTTATTTACTTTTGAAAGAATTTGCTCAATTTTTTCAAATGAATAATCATCTTCGAAATCGTTATATAAAAAATACTTTGGATTAAACAACGGAAAAACATAATTCGGCGCTGATTCTATCTCTTTTGGATTATTGAATTCATCATACGTTCGAATCTCGAACATGCTATCCATCCAAAATTTTTCGATGAAATATTGAAATGCTTCTTTAAGCTGGGGACCCGTTAAGGATTGTAGCCGCGTATATGCACCTTCAAGAGACAGACGCGGAAGGAATCCACCCCTCCAGTGAAATTGATGTTCAGAGGGATCGATTAGTATATAGTTACCTTGGACATTATCAGCAAATCGGATAATGCATTTTCCTGCAATCGAACGCTTATATTCTTCAGGAGTTGTATTCGTTAATAGATACACTCTGATTCCTCTCCGGTAAAGTTCCGAAATTGTTTCTTGTGTGGATTGCGGCAATTTGTCGTTTATGGCTATACATACAAATTTACTCGCTAAATTCAGTAAACTGTTCAGTTCTGTTTCATTATTTTTTATTACGGATATATTATCAGCATTTATCCCATTATTTACCCAAAAATTTTCAATGGATTTATCATGATTTTTTTTTGTATATTTGTAGGTCTTCTTCATTATCATTTCGGTCATTTCATAAACACCCCACTCATGTTGGAAGAAATATAGGCTCTCAGCTCTTTTGGAAAGCTCTCTTCTCTTAATTGTAAAACACTGATATCTCTCCATTCCGCTTCTGTAGTTATATCTGCTTCATTAATATTCGGAGATTGATACTGATCAAGTTCTGCAGTTAGTTTATAGTAGTACCAATTCCCATTCGATTCAAAAGCGAAATATCGGTCATGAGGCCATCTTTTTTTTCTGTATACATCTTCAAAGGTACCTTTGATGATTGCACTATTCTCTATTACATTTTCCTTTTTGGTGATAAGGTGTATATTCTCCGCACCTTTGTGTTTAAAGGCTTCAATGAATAGCTCGAATTTCCGTTTTTGAATACTGTCCCTCAAGTATACGCTTGTGAACAACAAGGAAGTCGGTCTAATCCCTTGCACTATCATGTCAACAAATTGCTCCATCGAATATCTATCGCCCATGGAGATGTGTTTAACATTGTCGTACAGGTTATGCTGTATCTGCAAATCCAAGTGCAAATCCAAAGGTGTTACATAATTCCAATAGCCGTTCAAATTTCCTGTGCTCTGTAACTGGTTAATTATTTGGTCAGATGTGAATCGTTCACGAATATACTCTTTGTAACCCACAAATGGTTTGCTGTTCAGCTTTGTTTCGATGTAACTCATTACTTCATCATTAGTCCTGTACTCGCTTTGTAAATAATCATTTATAAACATTATGATCCACGAATATGCATCTTCAGCGTTTAACGGCATTAGGGGCAGACCGTGTATGTTCAGATTCTGGAATCCAATATGATTCACTTTGCATCCAAGCAAATCTTTCTTCATACTTCTCTTTTCAATGTCGGATAATTTATCAAACGGAACGGCTAAACATCTTTCCGAACTTATCCACGAATCCCCCTCCGATTTGTTCTCGTATATGGCTTTATTTATAAAAAGCGATAATTCTTCCAAATTGTCGCTGGAGATATCATATCCAGTCTGTATTCTTTTCTTTTTTGTGTTATTAAGCCGAATTTCCCCATCGATAGTTAGATGAGAGGTTACTTCAGATTCCATAATAATTTCCCATTTCAAATCATAGGCAGAATTTAAATTCAATAATTCACCTTGAACCATCTTGTTTGGATTGCTTCCGAAATTCTTGATTCGAAATTGGTTAAAATCATCATTTTTCGCTAAGCTCGTATTATTTTTGTTGATGTATGCATCAGTTTCATCAATATCTTCAATTTTCCCAACAAACGAAGCTTTGGAACGTTCCAAATATATTACTTTCTTCCCGTATACTTCGTCATCAATAATCCAAAAGCGGTACTTACCTCTCTCGATTGACGGGAATAGTTTCGTCTTCAGAAATCTTCGTGCAGTGTTGGTTAGCATTTTATTTTTATAATCAATCATATTGATGCCGATCAGATAATTAATGACACCCCTAGCTACTGAAGAATTTTCCTGGCACCCCATCAATACATTCAATTTTGCCTCATCCGCGAATGCGTTCTCTTCAATATGTTCCAATATCGTCAATACATCATTGCGATTATTTTGAAAGTTCTCTATTGTTGCTATGGCTTCGAAAGCTCTTATCTCACCATTTTTCGTTAGCTCTAATTTCATTTCTGCCCACCCCTTCTTCAAAAAGCTTCGCTTGATTCGCCATTTTTATCAGGTGATCCGTCTTGGATGTTTTTGAAAAATAATCATATTTCCCTATGATTACACGCTGGTACCTTGCTCTTGTGATTGCCACGTTAAACCGGTTGACATTATCCAAGAATCCATCGCGGTTCGTTTTTACCATAGAAAGATAAGTTATGTCAGCTTCTCTGCCTTGAAATTTGTCAACAGTGTATAGGTGTATTGTTACGTTCCCAACTTCAAATTTAGAATTGCTGCGCTTGTTATCCGTGAGAATCCTTAGCATTTCTTTGATGATTTTTAGCTGCCCATTGTAGAATGTTAAGCAAGCCACTGACCAATTTTTTGAGGTATCTTCTTCCGCCCATTGAATGAACTGTATCAATTCTCGCTTCAGCATTTCGACTTCCTGCTCATTTACATTCTTTCCGTTTAAATTTTTCCCGTTGACATTTATCCACATGTTTCTTGATGAATATCTCTTATAATTCCATTGTCTAGTGGACCACATTAAATTGGAGTCTTTCAAAGCATTGTTATTATAGAATTGGCTTCTCGGAAATTCTGAAATTTCAGGATGCATACGATGCTGAAAGTCCAACTGCTCGTATCTCTGGCTTAATATATGTTCAGGGAACCCACTATTCAAGACACTTTCATAAGCATTATCCGATTTCTTCCCTACCCCTTGTTGCAGAGACTCTAAGATGGATGGAAGTGCAATGTCTTTAATCGTTTCGATTTCATACATGACATCTTTTTCAGTATTTCGTGGGATAAGATACCGCAAATCATTTTCCAATTCCTCAAGCTGAAAATCCTTTTTAGCATCCCGTATAGAATGAACTCTCATCATTCGCCATGAATATTCGGAAGCCCAGCTTTTTTCGACAAAAAATTTATTGGTTTCTTCCAATATCAAATTTATCTTTTCAGCTTGGTCCTTCGTTTTATCAAATTTGTAATTGTTATTCAATCGTAGCTTGTTTTGCAGTTTATAGTAATAACCATTGAGGTTAAATATTTTAGGATCGCTTGACCAATTTTTTCTGTTTAAGATGAAGAAATGAATTGGAATATACTCTTTTAGCGCCTCGTAATCTGATTCCTTGACAAACAGTACGTCCAGCCCAAGAAGTTTCCATGATGTTTTTTTGCCACTTTTGCAATCTTCAAGAGATATTGTATGATAATGCCCGTACGGTGTTGTGAATGTGCAGTTTTTAAAGAACCCTACATTTTTTTTGACTTCATCTTCTTGGTAGCCTTCCAATTGTTTTTCAATAAGATCTATCACTTCATCCTTTTAAACAATACAGAACGGCATATCATCCTTTGAATATTTTTTG
>JBAQWI010000103.1:0-2592 GCA_049298835.1 Oscillospiraceae bacterium | reverse complement strand
CTACAACACCTTTGTAGGTATCATAATAGCTATCAAATATAAGCGCTTTTAGTGGAGCATCCTCATCTCCGTTTGGAGGAGGTATTTGTTTTACCACTGCTTCCAATACAGCTTCAATATTTGTGCCCATTTTTGCAGAAACACGTGGAGCATCTAGCGCTGGAATTCCCAATATATCTTCAATTTCCTTACAAACTGTTTCGGGATCCGCTGAAGGTAAATCAATCTTATTTACAATAGGAACTATTTCAAGCTCGTGCTCTAACGCAAGATATGTGTTTGCCAACGTTTGCGCTTCTATGCCTTGTGAAGCATCTACTACCAAAATTGCACCCTCACACGCAGCAAGAGAACGTGACACCTCATAGTTGAAGTCAACGTGTCCTGGCGTATCAATTAGATTGAGTTGATAAACTTCTTTGTCTTGTGCTGTGTAACTAATCGTTACGGCACGTGCTTTGATTGTAATTCCACGCTCACGCTCGATATCCATATTATCCAAAAGCTGTTCTTCCATGTCTCTGTTTGAAACAGCGCTGGTTTTTTCTAACATTCTATCTGCAAGTGTACTTTTTCCATGGTCTATATGTGCAATAATACAAAAATTTCTTATGTTGTTTTGTCTATCCGACAAACGAATCACCTCACATTAATTTTGGGTTTAAATCTTCTTTTAGATAGTTTGATTATACCATATACTTGAAGCTATATCAAACAAATTTAAATGCCCATTACTTTTCACCTTAAAATTGTTTTATTTTTTTGAAAATATATGTTGACAAACAGCTCGTCCTTTGATATAATAAATAAGCACTCAAGAGACAGTCACTACACAGTTTGTTGAAAACGCAATAATATTGACCCGATTCACTAGCTCAGTTGGCAGAGCATTTGATTTTTAATCAAAGGGTCCGGAGTTCGACCCTCCGGTGAATCACCATAAAACGATCCACTAAGTTTATTATTACTGATAGACTTAGTGCATTGTTATATAATGAAAAAGTATTATCATGTAAAGAGTATTGCTAGTTACAACACCCTCTACACAAATAATATAATTTCTTTATTTAAACGTCCCTTGCGAATTGGACGAATACACTGTTTTGCATCGGCTGTATCAAACCATAGCGTTTATCTTTTAATCGGTGCGAAAACGTTAGCAGTAGAAAAACACCGTGTGTGAAGCACACAAATTAAATTGTCCCGTCGAATTTAACATAAGTTTTGTTCGACACACAAAGCGTTAACTTTGTGGATTTATTTAAAATGTCCTGTGAAAAGACATAATAAAGCAAAAATGAAAAGCCTTCAGACAGTGCTACAACACGTATCTGAAAGCTTGACAAGAAGTATAAAACTGTGCTAAAATAGCAACAGAAGTTTTCTCTCATAAGTCTTAAGATGTTGTGTCATCTGAAAGGCGGATGCTGGCTAAATATTGAAGTGTTTAGTCAGCTGTGAGGGTTACTGAACTTACCCTTTGTACTATTTTACCATATTATGGGGTGCAAAGCAATAGGTAAGAAAAACATTATATTTTAAGTAGCGCAATCCTTTAATTAGGATTGCGCTACTTTTTTGTGTTTATTCAAGACTATGTGAGTTAATGGCTCTTTGCAAGATTAAACTAACCTTGATATACTATCCATTAAAGAAACCTGTTCCCTGAGATAATCTAAATCAGGATTAGTGTATCTAATCATAGTAAACGCAACACTACTGTGTCCTAATAAAAGAGAAATGGCTTTGGGTGTAGCTCCATTCTCTAATAACCTAGTTGCAAAAGTATGTCGACACACATGATTTGTCAAACTTTGTACTCCAGACGCTTTACGAACTCGATGATAAGTCTTTTTCAAAACACTGTCGGTAAGAGGCTTTTTAATGGTTGAATTAAATATGTGGTCATTAATTTTAGGCTGTACCATAATAATTCTTTCACATAACGGTAGCAATGGTACTGTTCTGATTCCACTTTTGCTTTTACTCTTGCGAACATAGATACAACTCTTTTTCGAATCGTAATCAGACCACTTCAAATTACATAACTCAAATCTTCTTAAACCTGTATGCAATAAAAACAACATTAGCAACCCATGCAGGACTTCATAACACGCTACCTCAACAAGTACTTGCTCTTCTCTAGTTAAAGGTAGTACGTCTTTTTCTCCAGCTTCATAAGGGATATACAGGTAAACAGCATTGTCTTGATTGGGCTTGTGTATTTTTAAGTACCTCATAATCTCATAACCCGTTTTGCGTAGTGATGCTGAACCGCGCTTGGAGATGCTGCGTTTAGTAGCTGTAAAATTACCTGACTGAAATGGTGGAGCATCAAGTCCAGCATAGGCAACCAGCGCACTGGCACTATGAAAACGCCGGACATCTCCTATCTCTGCTATAATACGTGGACCAAGGACATCACCAACACCTGGCATGTCCATGACGATTTCGTATTCCTTTAGTGTCTTTGCTAATTCTCTCATCTGTGTTAGAATAGTTACTAAGGTCGTATCTATCATATGTAACGACTTAACAACTTCCAATATGAGCATTTTGGTCGATGGCATAGAGGAAGGCAAAGTTGGGATT
>JBAQWI010000102.1:0-5148 GCA_049298835.1 Oscillospiraceae bacterium | reverse complement strand
ATCGTGGGTTATTAAGATAATTGTTTTGCCCTCATTATTCAAGTCGAACAAAATCTCCATAACATCATTGCCCGATTTTATATCAAGGTTACCTGTCGGCTCATCGGCAAGAATGATTGGTGGACGAGCGGCAATTGCCCTTGCGATTGCTACACGCTGTTGCTGTCCCCCAGACAATTGACTTGGTAGGTGGAAGGCTCTATCCTCTAAGCACACTCTTTGTAATGCTTGTAGCGCAAGCTCTCGCCGTTGGCTGTGTTTTATGCCCCTATATGCCAAAGGAAGTTCAACATTTTCAATTGCATTTAGACTTTGTACTAGGTTAAACCCTTGAAAAATAAATCCTATTTTTTTATTGCGTATAACGGAAAGCTCATCATCACTAAAGCTAGAAACGTCACTTCCCTCTAGTGAATAAGTACCGCTTGAAGGTATATCTAAACAGCCTAAAATATTCATCAGGGTGGATTTTCCAGATCCAGAGCTACCTACAATAGCGATAAATTCGCCCTTTTCAATGGTAAGATTGATATCCTTTAGGGCATAAACCGCATTTTCACCAGGGTTATATACTTTGCTGATTTTATTTATCTCTATTAAAGCACTCATTAATTAAAACCACTCCTAATACTCATGTAATCTTATTTAGTATTACAAATATTAGACAAAATATAACTGTACAATCCTATTGTATTTTAAATCTGTATAACATAATAATAACAATAATTGTCGTTATATTTGGGAAATATATTTATTTTTCTATTGACAATTATATCTGCTCACCCTATAATACTATTACGGTAACCGATATAACTTGACACGTAATAAATAAAAATATGTTATAGTATTACCAAATAATAATATAAGGGGTGTCAATATGGAAGCTACATTAAAAGTAAGAGGTCTTTGCAAAAAATATACCGATGTGCTTGCGGCAAACGATGTAAGTTTTGACGTAAACAAGGGCGAAATTTTTGCGCTAATTGGTCCAAATGGTGCTGGAAAAACCACCACAATCCGTATGATTTCCACACTCATTCAGCCTACATCGGGTGATGCTTTTGTAGATGGAATCAGTGTTGTTCACAATGCCGCAAAGGCAAGAGAAAAAATTACATATCTTCCAGATGAAGCAGGTGCCTATAAAAACATGACCGGCATCAAATATCTAAAATTTATGGCTTCTCTCTTTTCAAATGAAAAAGCAAAGTGCGAAGAGTATGTTGCGACTGCTGTTGCAATGTGCGATTTAGGTGACAGATTAAAAGATAAGATATCCACATATAGCCGTGGTATGATAAGAAAGCTGTTGCTTTCCCGTGCTGTTATGACAAAACCAGACCTTGCAATTCTCGACGAACCTACAAGCGGACTTGACATCTTAAATGCACTTGAAATCAGACGAATGATCAGAGGACTTGCCAAAGACGGCATGTCATTTTTAATTTCAAGCCACAATATGCTAGAAATTGAATACTTATCTGACAGGGTTGGAATTATCAGCAAGGGTGTTTTGCATATGGTTGGTACACCAGCTGAACTAAAAACCCAAATGGATGCACAAAATCTTGAAGAAGTATTTGAAAAGGTGGTGAAAGATAATGAAATTCTTTAAACTGTTTAAGAAAGAATTAAAGGAACTTGTAACCTTTCAAGCGATTGGTGGTATCTTAGTCGGTGTTGTTATGTTTGTTTTACTTGGCAATTTAATGGGCAACATGGGTGACGAAATAGGCAAAAACTCTGGAAAAGTAGTTGTCGTTGACAATGATAAATCAGCAATTACTGCACAATCAATCGAGTCTCTAAAAGCTTCTGGCTTTGAGGTAACTATCATAGAGGGTGACAATACTGTTGACCTTTCAAAAAAAGCATCAGAACTTGGACATAACTCACTTATGATTTTCCCTAAGGGTTTTCAAGCTGGCATTGAAAGCAAAAAACCACAGGAAATCACAATTGTTTCTGAACTAAAAAGTTTCTCGATTATGAGCAACATGAGCCAAACTGCACAAGATGCTGCAGACGCTGTAAAAGAATCACTCACAACAATGATGATTAAATCAGATTTGCCTAACCTTGATGCTGAGTATGTTAAAAACCCAATCGTAACATCAGATGTTACCGTTGTGAAAGACAAAAGCGAAATCATAAATTCAGCGGCATTACAAGGCTTTGCGATGCAACAATCTCTGTTTATACCTATTATTGTTTTTATCCTTATCACGTTTGCAACCCAATTAAACGCATCTGCAATTGCAAATGAAAAGGGTGACAAGACGCTTGAAACATTACTTTCCGCTCCCGTTTCAAGGCTTGCAGTTTTAGGCTCAAAAATGTGTGCATCTGCAATATTCTCACTGCTAATGGCTGGTGTTTATATGATTGGTTTTTCTACCTATATGAGTGGTATGATGGGTGGAATGAGCGGTGGTGAAATCAATTTGTCGACCACTACAATGACCTCTGCACTCCAAAACTTAGGGCTACAACTTGGAACTCCAGAATTTATGCTAATTGGCATACAGTTATTTTTAACAATTTCAATTGCTCTTACAATTTCAATGATTTTGGGTGCACTTGCAAAGGACTTGAAATCGGCGCAAAGCTTGCTGATGCCGTTGATGTTCATTACAATGATACCTTATTTTATAACAGTGTTAATGGATGTAAACTCACTTCCAACGTTTGCTAAAATCTTAGTTTATGCAATTCCATTCACACATACATTTACAGCTACTAGTGCGTTGCTATTTGACAACAACCTGCTTTTCTTTGGTGGAATGGCATATCAAATTATCGTGCTCGTTGGGGTATTGTATTTGGCTGTGAGAGTGTTCTCTACTGACAAGATATTTACCATGACATTAGAATTTAAGAAAAAACGAAAATCTAAGAAAAATTTACCGCAGGAGTAAAATATAAGAACAGAGATACAAACAGCCTCCCTTTTGGGAGGCTGTTTGCTTTTTATCCTCATTTATATTCCATTACAAAGCTTGGGGATTGAAATGGAATTTCCCCTGTTTTTGCAATCATCATACCAGTTTCCTTATCCAGTTCAAAGATTGACACGTTGTTGCCTTTTTGATTTGCACAAAGGATATACCTGTCATCATCGCACAGTGCAATATGCCTTGGGAAGTTTCCACAAGCAAACCGTCCTATATTAGTCAAAGAAAAATCGGGATTAATCAAAAAAACTGCAATTCTATTCTCGCCACGATTTCCAACATATAAAAACTTCTTATTGGCAGTCACGCACATGGTCGAGCCAAAAGATTCTCCACAAAAATCAGTAGCAACTGTTGAATACTTATCAGCTAGAATATTATCCTTTATCAGCAAAATCTCATTTGAGTATTCGGTGATAACATAGTAGCAACCACTAGAGATAGGCAAAATATGGCGAGGACCAATCCCTAACGGAAGTTGCAAATAATCAACCTGCTCAAGTCCACTTTTTGCGATATGATAGCGATAAATTCTATCCTGCATAATGTTTGCGGAATAGAGTATCGTTTCATCAGCACTAGCAGTAACGCAGTGTGCTCTCCCCTGTATTTCCCCTTGGGTATAATAGGTAATCTCACTACAAAACCGTTTTTTGTCGATGCCCACTTTCACAGAGAAAATGTTGCCTGTACCATAGCAAGCACCTACAAGCAGACTGCTCTCATGCAAATAACTTATATGACAAAGTGAACCGCCCTCAATTTGTCGGCTGTCATCAAGTTCACAATCCTCACCATTCTTGGTATACAAATAAATTGCAGATGTTGGTTCGTCCTCGGTGATACCGAAAATGACATCATTGTAACCACAAAGGTAGGAACAGTTCTTTTCATACCTCGAGAAAGCAGGCTTGTCCGTTAAATCATCATAAATCTGTATTGAGGCATTTTCACCTGTGCCATATCCACTAATTAATAGTTTCAGAATACATCCACTCCTTAATCTGCTCTAACTGCTCCAAAGCATCCTGATAACCTTTGTTATATGCCTCAATCAGATTTTCTTTTTTCTTCTCAAACCGCCCTATTCCAAGAGGTTCTTTTGGTGCAATGATAATTGCCTTACCCTCTTCTTTAAGCTTATAGGCATATTCAACCGACGCATTATAAACATCATGTCGATTGTCTAACACCTTAATCATATTAGGATAAGCCTTGTAAACGTAGGAATATAGTTTCCTTAGCTTTTCAGGTTGACGCATAAATCCATTTTCACGAGTGAGCACAACAATCACTTTGTCACAGCCATCCTCTATAGCTTTTTTTACAGGGATTGGATCGGAAGTTCCACCGTCTAGATATTTTTTGCCCTTATACTCAACGATTGGCGCAAAAAGTGGGATTGACGATGACGCACGAAGAACTGTTGAATCATGGTCAATACATTCTTTGCCAAAGTATTCTGTTGTTCCGCTTACAATGTCGGTAACTCCAATCTTAAACTCACATTTTAATTGAGCCAGTTTATCAAAATCAATAGGATCGAGATTATATGTAATTTCATTAAAGAGAAAATCCATACCAAATACTGACTTTGTTTTAATGAAATTTGAAAGGCTCACATACCTTTTATCGCTAACATATTCTGTGTTCACCCGAAGACTTCTGCCACGTTGGTTTGATGCATAAGCTACACCATTACAAGCACCTGCCGACACACCAATTACATAATCAATATCAATTTTATAATCCATAAAGCAATCGAGTACACCTGTTGTGTACAACCCCCTCATGCCTCCACCTTCTAATACCAAACCCACTTTTTGTGCCATCATAATTACCCCTCTAAACATTTCTTTCTACTAAAGTTCTAATCCTGTTTCATAACTCTGATTACCAATTACCGCAAAAAACTCCCCGAGCGAAATTTGGTTGTTCCAATACTCATTTATTGTGTCAATAAAACCTGCTCCTATATCCTCAGCCAGTAACAATAACTCGTCCATTCCACCTATCCGCTCCTCACCTGTGAATGGGTTTTTCCAACTGGTTGGAAGTTCTTTTGGCTTATGCCCTGGTGTAAGGTTGCTTAATATATATCCAGGCTCTTTAAATATAAACGTTTCAACAATATAATAAATTCCACGTCTTACCCCAACCCGTGATGTAAACCATTTACGCATAAGCAGGATAT
>JBAQWI010000101.1:0-27450 GCA_049298835.1 Oscillospiraceae bacterium | reverse complement strand
TTTCTTTGCACCTCCTTGGGGCGATTATGCGGTTGACATTGAGCGTGTTGTTGAAATTCCAAAGGGCACACAGTTTGTGTTTTGGGATTATGCCATTCGTGAGGCATATCCTGCATTAAATGGACTTCATAACTTTAATCTTGATATTTACATTTCACCCGGCTCATGGACATGGAAAAGGTTGTCTTGTGATATCAAAACTTGTTTTGATAATGTAAAAGGGCTATTGAAAGCAGATAATGCAAGATCTAAGGGCATGATTATGTCAAGTTGGGCAGATGGCGGAGATACTTTAATTGAGTACACATGGCCTGGCGTTATCATAGGTGCAAACTTCTGTTGGGCACCAAACTCCGACTATACTTACGAGGAATTTTACGAACTATATCACAAGTCAGTATTTGGGTTTGATTTTGGACAAGCAATGCTGTTAGATCCAATTTATCACCATGACAGGTTGGTAAACCGTACCCATGAAAATGAATTTCAAGAGGAATTTTTCAAAAATCCTGCTGATCCTATCACTTATAAGTTAAGAGATGAGGTCTACAAGATACAAGAGGCAATGAAGAAGGCAAAAGAGGATATAAAAACACTCACACCAATGCGCAATGCAGAGTTATTTAATCCTTTGAAATTGACGATTGCAAGAGTTGCATTTTTGGCAGACAAACTCGCTTTCTTGCCAGATCATAAACTTGCTAACATTGAAGAAGGTGCAGACTATATTGAAAAAACAAAACAGCTTGCAAATGATATTAAGGCGGTAAGGGAACTTCATGAAAAGCTGTGGCATACAACGCATAGACGTTCAGAATGGGAACTTTGTGCTTGTCGTTACGATGATTTGTATGACCAACTTAATATGTTTTCTAGAAATTTAAGTCAAAGAAAAATGTACAATATTCATTAATAAATATACTATAAGAAGGGAAAAGTGTGGGTGCACACACGTGGTGAAAAAATGAAAGATATTTACTTATTCCTAAAAAAAGATGAGGTTACAAAATTATGTGAGCGCATCGAAATGCCAGTTGAGGCAACAAATACAGTATGCAACTTAATTGATAGTTTTGATTTTTCTGTGATAGCCCCATATTACCACATGCTTTTTTCAGTTAAGACTGGTGACGAGGCAGTAAAAGAGATTAATGCTATTTTAGAAAATGAAGAAAGCAAGGGTTTCATTTGGCTCACAATTTATCTTGCAGCAGTACTTGACACAAAGACTACTTATGATGTCCTTGGCATTGACGAGAAAATATTTTATGATACTATGGCAATTTTTTCAAGATTTGTGCATGAGCATAAAGAAAGCTTTGGCGTATATGGCTATGATAGGCAAGGTTGGAATTACCGACAGATTGCTTGTACTCTATTTAGAGTTGATGCACTTGAATACGAAATGTGTGCATTTGCAGGTGAAGATGCGATTATTAACGGCGAAACAGTGATTGCTACGAATGAGAATACAATTTCCATTCACATACCTTCTGATGCAAGATTGACTGCGGAAAATAATAAAACGTCGCTAAAAAATGCAGTGGAATTTTTCGATAAGCATTTCCATTCATTTGAATATCGTATGCTATATTGTCATTCTTGGATTATCAGTCCAAACTTAAAGGATGTATTAGACGAAAACTCAAATATTATAAAATTCCTTGAGATGTTTGAAATATACACGGCTAATCCAGAGGCTGAGAACTATAAACTTTGGGTGTTTAAAAATAATAGTTTAACCATTGACGAGTTTCCACAAGATACATCTTTGCAACGTAACATTGTAAAGCATTTAAGACAGGGTGGAAAAATTGGCGATGCTGGCGGAATTATTAGAAAAACCTCAATATAATATTTGCAAGCAAATATTAACAATTCTAATGGCACTGCGAAATTTGGCTATGCCAAAACCGCAGATTGCCGATTATATCAACGCTTACGCTTATGATGTAATAAAAACAAGTTTTATTATATTTCAATATGTGACAATTAAAAGATAATACCCATAAGCTAAATTAGCTTATGGGTATTATCTTAAGTTTTTTTGTGCTGTAACAAATGATTTTTGGCATCACGGTTTGAGCATATTAAACAAGAAAACGGCAAAACTAATCATACAGCACTGCAAATACAGTATGGAATTGACTCACTTTTCGGGTGAATTTCTTGTTAAAATATACATTAGGGCAACAAAAAAACGCCATCATCTCTATTACTAGAGACGAAGGCGTATGCACTCCGTGTTACCACTCTTATTGTCGCAAAAGCGACCACTCACAACACATCAGAGAGTAAAAAATACAATCGAATATGTATTCGTATAACGGCGAAAAACCCGTTCGAGCCTACTTGATAAACTTTCAGCTGACTGCTCACAGGGGATGAAGAATAAGCGTTCACATCGTCTTACACCAACCGACGACTCTCTTTGCTGAATTAAGCCAATCCACGTTTCCTGCTCCATGCATTTATATTATTAATTTAAAGTTTATCACCTTAACTTTGGTTTGTCAATAGATATACTTTAGTTTTTTATTTAACGTAAATTTGTGAAAAACGCTATAATTTTTATGAAAAGACTTGTTTAGACATTGTTCATTTGACTTTTATATAATTTTCTAGTATGATAATATATATATTAAAAGGAGGTTATTACTGATGAAAATGACAGAGACTATTGAAAAAGACAGGAAGAATACTACGGTTATATCAATTGTACTTGGGATTGCTGTAATTGCCTCAACCTCCGCATATTTGATTTTTAAATTTGTATCGGAACGCACTTATAGAAGAAAATGGAAAGATTATGATGACTGCGGATTGGCATAATATAATAGTTTGATTTTTTTATATAGGAAAAACAAACCATTATAATATATTTCAAATGGCGTGCTGCTCGCTGCTAATGCGGCAACCGCAACACAAGCCAGTAGCAATTTTACGTTTTGTCAAATTGCTATAATAGCGGTGGGCGGAGTTTTTTCACTCCGCCCTTTTGATATGAACAAACGTAATAGGCACGATGCTGATTTTTTTATGCAAATTTGGGTTTAAAATACCAAAATGGTATTTTAAACACCCCACAAAAAGTGGTGGAGTGGTGATTATCTACACAAATATTGTACAATACTATGATAGACTTTGCTGTGAACAAAAATGCGAAAGCATTGTTTTAAAAAGTTTTAAAACTTTTTAAAACTGAAATGGTATTAATATTGTCAAAGGGATTGGCGTCAATTTAAATCGGAAAGAGGAAACAAATGAGCGAAACTAAATTTTCAGAGTTAGAAATTTTGCCAGAAATTAGAAGGGCAATCGAGACATTAGGTTTTGAGACTGCAACAAGCATTCAATCACAAGCAATCCCAATGATTAAAACAGGGGTAGACGTTATCGGAAGAAGCCAAACTGGAACAGGAAAAACAATAGCTTTCGGTATCCCTGCACTTGAAGCAATTGACGTAAAAGAAGAGAAAAACTCACTACAAGTAATGATTCTTTGTCCAACAAGAGAGCTTGCTCAACAGGCTTGTGAGGAAATAAAGAAACTTTCAGAGTTTATGCACGGCATAAAAGCGGTTGAGGTTTACGGCGGTGTGCCTATGGATAGACAGATTATCCGTCTTAAAAAGGCTAACATCGTTATTGGTACTCCTGGACGTATTATGGATCATATGCGTAGAAAAACGCTTAAAGTAAATAATTTAAAAATGATTGTTCTTGATGAAGCTGACGAAATGCTAAGCATGGGCTTCAAAGAGGATATTGAAACTATTTTGACGGACACTCCAGCGGACAGACAAACAGTTTTGTTTTCGGCAACAATGCCTGCTTCAATTTTATCTATCACAAAACAATTTCAAAAAAATCCAACTATTATTGAGATAGACAAAAAGAATGTTACTCTTGATAACATTGAGCAATTTTATATTGATGCTCCAATGGGCAGAAAAATGGATGCTCTAAATCTTGTTTTGCGTTTTCATCAGCCAAAGCTTGCTATGATATTCGCTAACACAAAAAGAATGGTTGATGAGATTACAGAATACCTTTGCAAAAACGACTTTCAAGCTGAAGGCTTGCATGGCGACATGAAACAATCACAACGTACAAAGGTTATGGATAGCTTTAAATTCGGAAAAACAAGCATACTTGTTGCAACTGACGTTGCGGCACGTGGTATTGATGTAAATGACATTGAGTATGTAATTAACTTTGATATTCCTCAAAACACTGAGTATTATATTCACCGTATCGGCCGTACAGGTAGAGCTGGTAAGGCTGGTAAGGCAATCACTTTGTGTAGCGGAAGACGTCAAGTATTCACAATGCGAGATATTGGCAGAATGGTTAAATCTGATATTAAACCATTGGATATTCCTACTCTTAACGATATCCAAATTAAGAGCACAGCATCAAATGTTGATCTTATTGAAAAAGCATTGGTTAATGAGCCTGCTGAAATTTATACAAAAATGGTGAATGACCTTATCGAAAAAGGCCATGATGCAAATAAAATTGCTGCTTTTGCACTAGAACTTAACTTTGGCAAGCAAGACGCTGAAATTGTTGAAATTAAATCTAAGAGCAAAAACTTCACAAGAGATACTGATGGACAATTCAGAAAAATTGTTATCAGCATTGGCCGTGATTCAAGGGTTGCTCCAAACCACATCGTGGGTGCAATCACTGAGCTTACTGCTTTAAACGGCAGTGATATTGGAAAAATTGAAATTTTTGATAATAGATCAGTTGTTGCTGTTCCAAGTTCAAGACTTGAAGAAGTTGTTGACGCTATGCTAGGTTGCAAGATTTGTGGTAAACCTACAACTACTATGCCTATGATGGAAGAAAACAACAGCAATTCTAATTCCGGTGGCGCTTATAGAGGCAAACCAAGCTTTGGCAGAAACACTAGACCAAAGTCAACTGGTGGATATGACCGTAGACGTCCTCCAATCAAAAAAGATTACTAAGATATAATAGAAAAAGCCCTCCATTCATATGAATGGAGGGCTTTTTTTGTTGTTGCGGTTATGTTTGGTGGATAGTATTAGGTAAGACTAGATAAGTCGTTTTACGGGTTGGTTGTTATGCTTTTTATTTTGCTAGAACTACCAAATCGTCAAGAATTTCAAATTCATTTTTCACATAAAATGTTTTTGAAGGAAACTCTTTTTCTGTATTTAAAATAATTGCATTCATATTTTGCTTCTTTATATCCGATTCAATAAGTTTTAAGAAATTACTACCAATTCCTTTTCCTTGTTGTTCGCTACTTACACAAAACTCGTCAATATAATACTCAAGTCCCTGTATCCAAGGCTTTTTCATACCGATACTTAAAGCTATAATTTTATTATCTAATAATCCAACATACCCAACAAAATAATTATTCCCCATATGATTTTCAAAAAAAGTTACTACTTGATTTCTTGACTCATACACATCATTCCAAGGTTCTTTAGAAAAAGTTTGTATAAATAAATCAACACATTCATTGATCATTTCTCTTTCCATTTCAACAACTTTTAAGCGATCAATCATACTTAAATACCTCCTATTATACAAATAACATTTACCCTATTTTATCATTAAACTCCAAAAAATACAATCGAAAAATACGGACGGCGGGAGAAAACCCCGACCCTACAGGTTTATTTAAATCACATACACACAAAAACAAAAAAGGAACAGTAATAGTACTGTTCCTTTATATATGCTTTTAAGCAAAGTTTACGCTTTGTTGAATTTTGTAACAATTTGAGATTTTTTTCTTGCAGCAGTGTTCTTATGAAGAAGTCCTTTTGAGCAAGCTTGGTCAATCTTTTTAATTGCACATGTAACAGCGTCTAGCTTATCTGCAGCGTTAGCTTCGATAGCTACGTTCGCTTTTTTCAATGTAGTTTTAAGATTTGTATTAAGAGCCTTGTTACGAGCAGTTTTTGTTGCGATAACTTTTACTCTCTTTTTAGCTGATTTAATATTAGGCATTGATTGCACCTCCTTATTACATAAGCCAGTAATTTTTGGAAAAACTAGCTTCGGGTAGTTTTGATAGTCTTCGCTTTAATGACAAAGCTAAACGAGACACGTTTAGACTATACAGCATCTAATATACTACCATTAATCCCACACAAATGCAAGCTTTTTTTTAATTGATTATGATAGGAGTGATTTACTATGTCAAGTAGAACCGATTTAGCGGTAGAGTGCTTGGACTTTGCAGCAGAAATTATGCCAAAGGGTGTAGAAAAAACCATTGAAACAAAAAATGGATTGAATGTAACTAGGGTAAAAATAACCGATGCGGGGTCCGCTGAGGTGATAGGCAAGCCTGTTGGAGAATATATCACAATTGATACCTCTGATTTTAAAGCGCCTACAGATGGGTTTAACAACGAAGTGGAAACAATAGCAGACATTTTGTCGTCTATTATAAGGAGGGACGAACGTGGAGTGCTTGTTGTGGGGTTAGGCAATCAGGAAATAACTCCAGATGCACTTGGTCCAAAGACAATCAGCTATGTTTTTGCGACACGCCATATTAATAGTGAGCTACAGCAACAAATTGGACTGACAGGGCTAACGCCAGTTGCGGCAATTGCAACAGGAGTGCTCGGTCAAACAGGAATAGAAACTGCCGAAATTGTGGCTGCAATTACAAAGAGTATTAATCCCTCTTGTGTAATTGTAATTGATGCACTAGCATCAAAGAGTGTGGACAGGCTTGCCACTACAATCCAAATTTCTAACGCAGGGATTGCACCAGGCTCTGGTGTGCAGAATAAGCGCAAGGAGCTAAGTGAAAAGACTCTGGGCGTTCCTGTGATATCGGTGGGAGTGCCAATGGTTGTGGATATGACAACAATAGCCTACGATATGCTTGGCGAGGGGCTCAGCGACAAGATATCCGAAAAGGGAAAGGCTATGATGGTAACTCCAAGAGAAATTGACCTTGCCATAGAACACGCATCAAAGATGGTTGCGTTTGCAATCAATAAAGCGTTACAACCAAATTTGAGCCTTGAAGACTTGTTTGCACTTGTTGGATAGCGGGAATATATTTTGTAAAAGTGAATAATATTAACTAGTAAAGACAGTGTGGACTAGTCTTACTGCTAGGAGGTATTATAAGTGAAAATCAGACTGGGTTCAAAGGCTAGAGATATCATGAAGATAACCGCTTGCGTGTTATCTCTTCCCATTATATATATTGCCGCATCAAAGACTATGCCCTATATAGAGCCACTTATTGAGAGGGTTGCAGTTTTTTCTGCATCCATTTCATTTATGCCAGAGAATAGAAATATCCTTGAAACGGATTCAAACTGGGAAAATGATTTTATTGAAGATAGCATTACAGGTCTTAGCGACAGCGAGGTGAATATTGAATATGATGAAACTCCTGTCCAAGAAGAAATACCATCAGATACGACCTCATCAGCAGTAGAAACAGAGATAGAAAAGCCAGCTAATTCAGGGGTGATAGATAGAAAAACCTATGTTGCTGGCAATACAGGAGTATATATCAATTTAAAAGAAGGGTTTATTAAAAATTGCACGAAATTGCCTGTTCAAAAGATACTTGACGCTGTAAAAAAACTGCCAAAATTTAAGATTAAGGCAAATGCCAAACCAGAGGTGCTTATTATGCATACACACGCAACAGAGGGATATCAAGATACGGAACTAGGCTATTTTGATAAATCAGACACAACACGCACAACAGACAATACTAAAAACGTCACACGTGTTGGTGATGAGATTGGCAAACAGCTCAAAGAGGCTGGCATAGGTGTCATCCACGATAAAACCTTGCATGACTACCCCTCGTATAATGGCGCGTATGAACGCAGTGCTGTTACAGTTAAAAGGATACTCAAGGCAAATCCTACAATTAAGGTGGTGCTAGATGTGCATCGTGATGCAATACAGCCTACTGCGGATAGTATGATTGCACCCGTAACTACGATTAATGGTAAGAAAGTGGCTCAAGTTATGATTATTTCTGGCTGTGATAACGGCAAAATGAATATGCCAAACTATATGGAAAACCTAAAGCTAAGTGTAGCACTCCAACGTCAAATGGAGAAGGACTATAAGACATTGGCACGCCCAATTTTGTTTGATTATCGAAAATATAATCAAAATCTAACAACAGGCTCAATTTTACTTGAAATGGGAGGCCATGCAAACACATTAGATGAGGCAATTTATTGCGGTGAATTAGTAGGAAAATCTCTTGTTAAGACTTTAATTTCGTTAAAATAATTTGGTTTTTTGCGTAAAAACCAGTGACGTTTTGCACTAGAATATTTAAAAATAAACACGGTATCTGTTTTGCAAGATATCTTTTTTTAGTATTTAATAAGCATAAAATTAGGAGGAACTATGAAACAAAATACAGGAAGATTATCAGCTTTTATTTTAGGCTTTTTAATCACAATTATGTTAGCTGTACTCGTGTCTTTTATCTTAACTTCATTATATAGAATGGAAAATACCATGTCCCCAAATCAATATACAGTCTTAGATGTTAAAAAAAATTCTGAAAATGAAATAAAAATTGTTGCGCTCAATAAAGAATATATTTATAACTTTGGAATAAATGACCAAACTAGTAATATTTTTTCGACATATGACGTCTTAATTCCCGCGGAAATTAGGACGTTTTTCTGCGTCGTAAAAGGTGGGATAGATGCAGCGGGGGTATGGGTTGATGCCTTATTGTAATTATGGGACAAGTAATACAACTTAAAGTATAATTCGACATAATATTTATATATAGTATAAAAACCTTCGTCAAATTGCCTTTTGGAAAAAAATGTAAGCTGATTTACTTGATTTATAACAATCAATTAATATTGAGTTCATATATTTATACTAAAACAGAGAATATATTAAAATTATACAAATTGTAAAACGTTATTTTGGATAAAGTGCTAGTATTACAAATAAATGTGAACTAGATTTAGTGCATTTATATAACAAAATTGACTACAAAAGTTTATATAAAAAGTCTAATTGGATAATAATTGGGTAGGGCATTATTAACAAAAAAAAGGCGTTTTGTGCGAAGTAAAAACTATCTGTAGAATTAAATGAATAATATTTTGTGCAAATTGCACAAAATACAAAGCCTGTAATGCATTGACAAATTACATAATAGTGAATATAATACTTACAAAACGGTAACAATTGTAACATACAAGTTATTCGCCGTAAATTTATGCCATTTAGTTAAAAGTCATATATAAAAATTGGAGGTCAATTTTAATGGACACGATACGAAGTCGGTGTAATACAATTTTTAACTTGAAGATCAATCGTCTTATCGCCGCAATGCTACTAAGTACAATCTTAGTAATCGCATTGACTGGTGCAGCAATTTCCAAATACTCAATTATCATTGAAGACGAAGCGACTCAAACTATTGTATTTACCTCTGAAAATCAACCAGAAAAAATCCTTGCACAGGAAAGCGTAACGCTTTCACCACACGACAATTTCATCTTCTCAGGTTTTGTTGACAACAAAGGTACGATTACTGTAAATCGTGCAAAGAAAGTTACAATGAAGGCTGATGGAAAAACTCAATCCCTTTACATTGTGGGGGGGACTGTAGCGTCTGCACTTGAAAAGGCTGCTATTACAGTAAACGATGCGGATTTTATAAATGTGTCGTTAACTGAACCAATCAGTAGTGATATGAATATAGTTATTAACCGAGTAACTTATAATACTGTTACACAGGTAAAGCAAATTCCCTTTGGTGTACTAAATTATCCTACTCAGACTTTGAAAAAAGGTAAAACTAGAACACTAACTCCAGGCAAAAATGGAGAGCATACAACAGTAACAAAGCAAAAGCTTTTAGATGGAGTTGTAACTGAAGAGAAAATAATGTCTGAAGAGCTTACAAAAAGTCCTGTTAAGGCAACGGTGCTAGTTGGAGATCCTAATGCGCCAACTTCACAGCTTATCCCAGAAGAGCCAATTGAACTTGATGCCAATGGCAATCCCGTTTCATATAAGTCAAAGCATATAGGTAAAGCCACTGCTTATTCAGCATTAGGCAAAAGAACAACGCTTGTTCCGGGTGCTGTTGCGATGAATTTGAAGAACTTCCCAAGAGGAACAAAAGTTTATATCAAAACACCAAACGGCTCGTTTGTATATGGATATTCTCAAGTAAGAGATACAGGCACAGCCTTAGTTAATGACAGGATACTTGTTGATTTATTCTTTAGCTCATATAAAGAGAGCTGTTTGTTTGGCGCAAAAACAGTAGAGATATATGTTTTGTAGACTTTAAATTTTAATTTATCGACCACCTATTTTAGGTGGTTTTTTTGTTGACTTACAGAATTGGTAGGAATATACTAATCTTATATATTTTATAAAATTAGGAGGTATACATGTAATGAAAAAATTAGCTCTATTAGCCCTTTTAATGACAGTAGTACTTTGCATATTGGTAGGTTGTAAGCAAATCACATCACCTTCAACAGACGATGCCATACAGGATAGTTCAGTAACAACAAATAGTGAAGTTGAAAGTAGCTCAATTCCTGTGAGCAGTGAAGTTCAGAGTAGCTCAACTCCTGTAAGCAGTGAGCCTGTAAGCAGCAGTGCTTCTTCCTATGCAGACGATGACCCCAATAAACCAGTAAAGCACCCTAATTATAGGGAGTCGATACCACAGCCGAGCGCCGAAGAGCTCGCTACGGAAGAAGCTACTCAAAAAGAAAACGAGCGTTTGAGTAAATTACCAGCAGAATATACAGCACAATTAGAACAAGAAGTTTATCCTGTTGGCACAGAAAAGATTAATCTGTTAATTAAAAATAACGGACCAGGTATTCTCTTTCGTTCGTATAACGTTGGTCAAATAATTGAAAAATTTGATGGAACAGAGTGGGTAGGAGTAGTGGCGACACCACCACAGACCAATGGTCCTGATTGGATTTTTCCAAATACGGAGGATGTCAAAGAATACAAAATTGGCAAAATAACAGAGGCAGGGCGATATCGTGCAAGTGAGGAATTTTGTTATGGCGACGTGACTGAAGTAAAAACGTTTGAATTTACCCT
The DNA here is from genome assembly GCA_049298835.1 of Oscillospiraceae bacterium. Lineage (GTDB taxonomy): Bacteria > Bacillota > Clostridia > Oscillospirales > Ruminococcaceae > Paludihabitans. Next base: position 16,350 of record JBAQWI010000101.1, on the reverse strand, counting down.
TGAATAGTGATAAAAAGTGAAAAAACCACCTATTTTAGGTGGTTTTTTTGTTTTTTTAGTTTATACTAATCATTGAGTTGCTTTTATATTGGTATTGTTTACATAATTGCATAAAAGTGATAGAATATAGATACATATAAAGTGTGATGAAATTTTTCTACTGGAGTGATTAGGTGAAGTTTGAAAGAATATCTGTAAAGGCTGTTATCTTGTGGGAGATTTTAGCTACTTTGGTTTTTGCACTAATTTTAGCGTTGATATTATTTGTGTTTTTGCCACATACATGGCTATGGTATACACTTTTATGGCTGTTAGGTGCGGTGTTTGTTCTTACTGCGTTTTTATATATTCCTATAGCCTACTTGAATATTGAGTATGCAATAAATAGTCGTGTAATCATATACCGTAAGGGTGTGCTTTTTCCAAACACAGAGGTGCTTTATCGGGATAGAATTGCTTTTGTAACGATATACAACAATCCTCTAACTCCAATTTTAAAGATAAACTCTTTGGTTATTTCTGCGGCGGGTGGAGATATGAGAATACTATTTATGAATTCGAAACGTGCAAAAGAAATTGCAGATTTACTTTCAAAGAACTAGGAGTTTCATATGGAATACAGACATTCACACGCAATCAATATCATCGAACATACCTCAAAATATTTGGTTTTGTTAGTACTCCCTGCTGTTCGTGCGTTGTTTATAGGAAATATTGGATTTTATGCATGGCTACAAGGAACGTGGTTTGATATCCTTACTATAATGATTATCTTTATGCTTGGCTTTGTGGCGTGGTATAAATACATCTATCGTTTAACCGATGATGGGATTTTTATTAAGCAAGGAATTATTTTGCCTAAGTATCGCTATATTCCATATAAAAAGCTGTCGGTTGTTTCCGTTGAGCGACCATTTTATTTAATACCTTTTAAGGCAGTTAAAATCAATGCTGATACTGATGGGGGATCTCCTACTGCCCCTGATTTTGCTATTACAGTCTACAAAAGCCAAGTCGAAGATATTGTTAAAAAGGTAAATGCTCCTTTTATTAATTATGCTGAAATAAAGCGTGTCTATCTGCCTAAAAACTTTTACATTGCAGTGCTTTCCTTTATTGCGTCGAACTCTTTAACGGGTGTAATTTTTGCATCGACCTTTATTTCTGGAACAGGAAAGGTATTGGGTGGCGAGTTTGAAAATCAGGTTGTGGCACAAATTACGTCGGTGGCAAGCTTTATTGCGGTTGGGGTTCCGCCAATTGCGGCAGTCATCGGTTTTGCAATACTCGGCGGTTGGGCAGTATCGTTTTTAACCAACCTCATAAGGCATCTGAAGTTTTCAGTGACTAGGCAAAGCGGAAACCTTTTTATACAGAGTGGACTTGTTACAAGACGCGAATATTACATCACTGTAGATCGGATTAACTTAATTGAACTCAGACAAACGCTCACAACAAAGATATTTGGCCTTTACACTGCTTTTATCCATTCTAACGGTTATGGCAAGCGTAAAGATGAACTCTCTGTTTTGATGCCTTCAGGCGAGGGTGGCGACCTTGCGCAAAACATGAAGTTGCTGTTGCCAGAAATTCCAATCTGTAAACCAAAACTAAAACCAGGATTTAAATATCTATCAAGGTTTCTGATACCCCCAGCGTGGTGTGTTGTCATTGCGTCACTTTTGTGGGTAATTTGTCATAAGCTATTCCCTGATTTTGGCGACATCATCCTTTATATAGGGGTGATGGCAGAGTTGCCTTGCCTTTGGTATCTATTTGTAAAAATAATATCATTTTTTCATACAGGTGTAGGAGAGAGTGAAACTGCATATACCCTATGCTATACCTATGGTTATCGTATTAAGACGGTTGCTGTCCCTAAAAAGCGTGTAGTCAAGCTGAAGATACGTCGTAGCTTTTTTCAAATTATGTCTGGCTGTTGCGACTTGGTTTTTTTCACCTATTCTGAGGGTGAAAAACGTCATGTTGTGCCAAATCTCAATTTTGAAGAAGCAAAAATATTTATGGGTGCAACCAAGTATTATAGGTAGAGAAAATATTGTAAAAAGATGTAAAAATAGTGAATTATATATTGCCAAAATATTAATAATATGGTAGAATGTTAATATTATTAGAAAAGATTGGATGCGATATAGTGGAAACAGTACAAAATGAACAAATACCGTATACTGAGAACCTAAACACAAAATTTTGCAAACATTGTGGTGGAAAAATTGCTAGTGATGCAGTGATTTGCACACTATGCGGAAGACAGGTTGAATCAATTGGTAATGGTGGAGCATCACCTAACATCGTTATCAACAACGCTAATACCAATACAAATGTTAGCGGCGCCTACGGCAGGCCTATAAACAAATGGATAGCGTTAGTTTTGTGCTTTTTTATAGGATTTTTAGGAGCACATAAATTTTATGAGGGCAAAGCTGGAATGGCGATACTTTATATTTTTACATTTGGTTTGTTTGGAATAGGAGTATTGGTTGATTTTATAACAATCTTGCTAAAACCAAATCCATATTATGTAAGATGGTAATACAATATCAAAACATAAAAAACAGGAACGCAATTGCGTTCCTGTTTTTGTTTGTTTATATTCATTTCTTGTGCGATAGGAATTATAGCATTATTCTACCTATACTGTTGCAAAGTCAATATTTCCAGCAGATACATCTACGCTGATACATTTCACTTTGATTTCATCACCAATTCGATAGGTTTTGCCATCAAGCGTATTTTTGTACTGTAGCATTCCATCAAAATCATATTGTCCCTCAGGTAGGTTTTCAACTTTAAGCAATCCCTCAACGGTGTTTGCTAGTTCAACATACAGTCCGTGTGGAGCTAAGGAGGAGATGATGCCGTCGTATTCTTCACCAATATGTGATTTCATATATTCTGCCTTGTAGCGGTCGTCACATTCACGTTCAAGTTTCATTGCGTTAAGCTCAGTTTCGGTTGAACGTCTTGCTGCTTTCACAACTTCTTTTTCATACATTTTGCGAATCTTAGGAAGCGGAGTGCCTTTTACTACCTCGCTCAAAACCCTATGGATAGTAAGATCGGGGTAACGTCTTATCGGAGAGGTGAACTGTGCATAGTTTTCTAATACAAGTCCAAAGTGACCAATCGGCACTTCAAAGTATTTCGCTTTTGACATAGAACGAAGTACAATGTTATTTACAAGTGGGTAGATAGGCAAACCTCTTGATTTTGTGATAAGCTTTGCCAAAACTGATGCAGGCATGTTTAGCCTTACGTCTTTGGAGTCTATACCAAGTGCATTAAGAACGCCGTGAAGTGTTTCAACCTTTTGCTCGGATGGTGGCTCATGAACACGATATACAAACGGGATATCTTTTAAACGAGCCGCCGATGCCGCAGCTTCATTTGCAATCAACATAAATTCCTCAATGATTACTTCTGATTCGCCACGTGTGCGTGGTATAATGTCAACTGCAACTGAGTTTTTGTCAAGCACAATTTTGCTTTCGCTAGTTTCGATATCCGGTGCGCCACGCGTCTTTTTGTTTTTGGTTAGAATATTTGCAAGTTCTTTCATCAAGAAAATATTATCGTAAAGCGATTTGTATTTGGATTTTATCTCATCGGTTTCAGAGTTATCTAAAATTTGGTTGATTTCCGAGTAAACACCCTTTACTTTAGAATTGATAACTGACTTTTTAAAATCAAAATCAATTAGCTTGCCATCTTTGTCTACGGTCATGATGCAAGAAAAAGCAAGTCTGTCTTCTTTTGGGTTCAGCGAGCAGATGCCGTTTGAAAGCTCACGAGGTAGCATAGGAACAACACGGTCAGCGAAGTAAATGCTTGTACCACGGTTGAACGCCTCTTCTTCAATAGGAGAGCCTGGTTTCACGTAATGAGAAACGTCAGCAATGTGGACAGAAAGCTCATAGTAGTTACCTAGCTTTTTAACGGAAACTGCATCATCGATATCCTTGGTGTCAGCACCATCAATGGTAAAGATTTTTTCATCACGCAAATCTAGGCGATGAGAAATTTCTTTTTCGGAAATGCCTCTTTGATTGAGAAAGATGGCCTCGGCTTGTGCTTTTTCGGAAAAGGCAAGTTTTATTCCATTCAAATCAAGCACTGCTTGGGCACAGTTTGCAGCAGTTTGGCTGTCGCCATAGCAAGCAATTACCTTAACTTTGTGATCAGAGTGGCGTTCGCCACGCTCAGTGATAGCACAAAGAACCTTATCGCCAATTTTTGCTCCACCAATATCACGCAAACTAATTGGCAAGTCAAATTTAATCATGTTATCTGGTTGGATGAATGCACCAAATTCAGATTGACGGAGTGTGCCAGTAAATTCTGATTGTCCTGTTGTTAAGATTTTTATAATCTCGCCCTCGGGGGAAGCGCCTCTTGCTGGGATTGGTGCAACAAGTACAGTATCACCAGGCAATGCGCCCATAAAATATTTTCCTGGAATAAACATTTCAGATTCGTCTTCGGTTAGTTTAACAAATCCAAATGTTTTGTTAAGTCTTGTAACAGTTGCGGGTTTGATGTCTAAAAACTTTGTAGCGTAAATTTTTGTTTTGCGGTCGATGATATCACCGCTATTTTCTAGAAATCTTAGACATTCACGAAAGTCACGTTGACCTTTTTCACCAACATTGCAACTGCCCAGCAGTTCTCTAAAACTTAACCCACGCTTTTTTGCGTTGTTAAGAGCTGTTTTGATGTTTAAAATTAAAATTTGATTCATATAATTCCTTTCGATTGAACAGTTATGATAATTGTTAATGTCCGAAGGGGTTGGCTTCTATAATTTGTTTGTCAGAATTTGAAGTAAAATGCATAATTCTGCTGAAAATGAATATGAAAAAGCCCTGCTTACAGCAGGGCTTTAAACAATCTGGTTATTTAACATATCTAATAATCAAGTTCATTCCGACTGTTATTACAAAAAACGCAATTACGAAAACCTTGGTTATAAATACTAGCTTAGACTCTAAAGTCTTGCCTTTATTTTTTGAAAGATATGAATCTGATTGACCAGTCATAGCCGACATGCCTGATTGCTTACTATCTTGCATTACAACGAGAATAATAATTAGTATGCTCGCAATTAAAAGCAATATACCGCCGGAAAGTTGTAAAACGTTCATAGAATTGCCTCCATATATATTATAAGTTTCCTGATAAAACACATTAAGACTTTACTAATTCCTTTATATGTAGTATCATAGCTGTAATAATAATATCATAGATATAGGAAATAATCAACAAATATTTTATTTTGTTTTTCAATACAAAAAAATGCTTGCAAATTGACAAACCCTATGGTATGATATAAAGGCATTAATATGCACTTAAAGTGCTCGTGCCTTTGGCAAGACGCTTTTTAATAATGTGGTGGTTTTTACCGCTATTGCTTAGATCAAATTCAATCTTGGCACACCATGGTCTTTTGGCTGTGGGGATTAATTAGAATTGATAATTCAAATTAAACGGGCAGTCCTCTGTGGAATTTTTCGCAAGAATGTCTGAAATTGTAGGAGGATAATTAAAATGGATGCATTAAGAATTATTGCAAATGAGAGTATTAAAACCGAAAAACCTAAGTTCGCAATCGGTGATACTGTTAAGGTTCATGTAAAAATCAAAGAGGGCGAAAAAGAAAGAATTCAGCTTTTTGAGGGTACTGTTATTGCTCAAAAACATGGTGGAGTTCAAGAAACATTTACAGTTCGTCGTATATCACATGGTTGTGGAATTGAGAGAGTTTTCCCAATTCATTCCCCAAATGTTGCTAGAGTAGAAGTGATTAGAAACGGCCGCGTTCGTCGTGCTAAACTTTACTATCTTCGCGACAGAGTGGGTAAAGCTGCAAAAGTTAAACAAAAAATCAAATAAATATACGCTTTATGTGGAATGGAAAGGGACGGTAATACGTCCCTTTTTTGTTCTTTTTAATATAATAACTTGTTTAGGGGTGAGGGTATGAAACTTGAGTATGACAAAAATGACAATGTGGAAAAACAAGAATTTAATCTGAAAAAGGAGATCTTTTCTTGGATAGAAACTTTGGTTATCAGCCTTATTGCAGTAGCACTTATTATAACCTTTGTTGGTAGAATGATGCGGGTGGATGGTTCTTCAATGGAAAAAACATTGCATCACGGTGACCGCATTATTACAACAAGTATACATGGCGATTATAAATATAACGATGTTGTTGTTGTCAGAAGAAAAGGTGACACACCAATAGTAAAGCGTGTCATAGCACTCAGCGGTGACAAAATTGATATCAATTTTGAAACTGGAAGTGTTTATGTTAACGATAAACTTTTGTCAGAGCCTTTTATCAATGAGATTACCAAAAACCCAATAAACTTTGATGGTCCAGTAGTAGTGCCAGAGGGGCACGTTTTTGTAATGGGCGATAACCGTAATCTTTCCGACGATTCAAGAAACGCTAAGATTGGTATGATTGATGAAAGAAATATTTTTGGGAAAGTTATTTTCAGATTATTTCCACTTAGCAAAATGGGAAAGATAGATTAATAGCTTTTGTTTAATGACATAAAGCAAAAGGACAGTAGTATGAAACTTGATATACATTTGAGAGTTGAAAAGCCAAAAGATAAATTCGACATAAAAAAAGAGATTTTCTCATGGGTTGAAATAATCGTTTTTACGATTATTTTTATGTCGATTTTAATGACGGTAGTTTTTAGAATGTCACCCGTGGACGGTGAGTCAATGGAACCAACGTTGCAGGACTGCGACCGCATTGTCACAACCAATATTCATGGTGCCTATCATTATAATGATGTTGTTGTTATCAGGAGAAAAGATGACACCACACTTGTAAAGCGTATCATTGCACTGAGTGGGGACAAAATTGACATTAATTTTGAAACTGGAAGTGTTTATGTTAATGATAAGCTTTTATCTGAACCTTTCATTAATGAAATAACCAAAAACCGTGAGAATTTTGTTGGACCTGTAATAGTGCCACAGGGGCACGTTTTTGTAATGGGAGATAATCGCAATCGGTCTGATGATTCAAGAATTGCAAAAATAGGTATGATTGACAAAAGAAATATCCTTGGAAAAGTCATTTTTAGAATCTTCCCATTTAACAAAATGAGAAAGATTGAATAAGCAAACTACCACAGAACGGAGAAACATATGCAGGATAATACAAAACAAATTGAAGTTCCCTCAATACAATGGTTCCCGGGACATATGGCGAAAACACGCAGACTCATAGGTGAAAACTTAAAACTTGTCGATATGGTGCTCGAGATTACAGACGCACGTATTCCAATGTCAAGCAGAAATCCTCAGCTTGATACTTGGATTAGTACAAAGCCTAGAATTATTATGCTCAATAAATCAGATAATGCTGATGGCAATATGACAAGAAAATGGCTTGCTTATTATAAAGCAAAAGGAATTCCAGCAATTGCTTGTGATTGCAAAAGTGGTAACGGAACAGCACAGTTTATGCCTCTTGTTAAAGAAGTTTTGGCAGAACTTTTGGACAGACGTGACCAAAAAGGTATGTCTGGACGAATGACTCGTATTATGGTAGTGGGTATTCCTAACGTTGGAAAATCCTCTTTTATCAATAAAATGGCAACATCAAGACGCACAAGAGTTGAGGACAGACCTGGTGTTACCGTTAGAAAACAATGGGTTAGTTTAAGTAAAGATATTGAACTTTTGGATATGCCAGGTGTATTGTGGCCTAAGTTTGAGGACAAGCTTGTTGGTGAGCGTTTGGCGTTTACTGGTGCAGTTAAGGACGATGTTTTGGATATGGAACTTCTTGCGGCAAGACTTACTGCCTACCTTGCGGAGTCTTATCCAGAGCGTTTGATTGAGCGTTATAAGATTGAAATAGATGAAACCCTTTCTGGTTATGAGTTGCTTGAGGCAATTGGTAGAAAACGTGGAATGTTAATTCCTGGTGGCGGGGTAAATCTTGAGCGTGCGGCAATCACTTTGGTTGACGAGTATCGATCTGGAAAGCTTGGAAAGATTACGTTTGAAGCACCCCCAGCAATTACCACACCAATTCAAACAAAACCAGTTGAAGAAATTCCTGAGGAAGAACTTTCAACTGAAGAAATGCCAGTTGAATAATACCTTGTAGGGGCGAGCTCTGGACGTACATTCGTTTAAAAACATAACATATCTGCATACGGTAGCAGACAACATAAAGGAGAAGACATGATTGACCTTAAAATTGAACTATTAAAATTTGAAGATTTAAATTCTTATAAGGAATTGATTGACGAATGTTTTGGCATGAGCAACAGCATAGAAAAATATGAAAAATATCGTGCAAATGAAGGTTACAAGATTTTTGTAGTGAAAGATGAAAACGTGATTGTCGGAAGTGCAACACAGTATGAAATAGATTTATTTACATTTGATTTCCAACCTTGTTTAATGCTTTTTAATGTTGCTGTAAAAGAAACTTATAGAGAACATAAAATTGCAAAAAAACTGCTTGAGCATATCATAGAAAATGCTAGAAACAATGGGTATCAGTCTATTGCGTTGACTTGTCTAGATACCTCTTATCCTGCACACAAGTTGTATTAGAGTGTTGGGTTTACAAAAACTAGTAGCATAAAATATAACTTAGATTTATCACTTATATAATCCTTTATTCCTAACACTTTTCATGTAAATTTAAGAAACTAAGGTGATAGATATGAACCTTTTTGAATACGATAACTCTCAAGGGGTGGAACTGCTTTGCGGTGTTGATGAGGCAGGTAGAGGTCCACTAGCAGGCGATGTGTATGCGGCGGCAGTAATACTGTCGCCTAATTGTATAATTGAGGGTATAAACGATAGCAAAAAGCTGAATGAAAAAAAGCGTGAAGAACTTTATGATATCATAAAGGCACAGGCTGTGAGCTACTGTGTCGGGATTGCCACCATTGCTGAAATTGAAGAGTACAACATCCTGCAAGCGACTTTTCTTGCAATGAATAGGGCAGTTGACGGGCTAAACATTGCTCCAAAGCTTGTGTTGGTCGATGGAAACCAAAACCCACACCTCAAAGTACATAGCAGATGTGTGGTTAAGGGCGATGCAACCTCAGCTTGTATTGCGGCGGCTTCAATCCTTGCAAAGGTTGAACGAGATCGCTATATGAAAAAAGTAGCAGAGCAGTATCCAGACTATCAGTTTGCAAAACATAAGGGATATGGTACAACCTTGCACTATGAGATGCTTGATCAATTCGGCATATCTGATGTACATAGACACTCATTTTTGAAAAAATACCTAAGTGGTGAAAAATCGGAGTCCAAACGTCGTGGCGATATGGGTGAACAAACAACGGCTGACTATCTCAAATCAAAGGGATATGCGATTTTATTTTGCAACTACCACTCCGCCTATGGCGAAGTCGATATCATTGCACAAAAAGATGATATCATTGCATTCGTTGAAGTAAAATCACGCAAGGAAAATTCCCTGCTTACCCCACGGGAAGCAGTAAGCAAAGCAAAACAGCAGAAACTGATTAAAACTGCCAATTGCTATATGGAAGAGAACAAAGTGATGCTACAGCCACGTTTTGATGTGGTAGAGGTTTACTTTACAGGTAACAAAAAAATTGCAGTCACTGAAATTAACCATATAGAAAATGCATTTGGGGAAGAAAATTAGCATAGACTTTCAGCACAGTAAAAAACTGGATGTTTGTGTTAATGATATGTGAAAAGGGGGCGTAGCAGAATGCTACTATTTGATTTACATTGTGACACGGTGACGGGGTGTCTTGAAAGTGGAAGAAGTCTTGTGAAAAATGAATTTCAGCTTGATTTAGAGCGTGGAAATCGGCTTGGAACTTGGGTGCAAGTGTTTGCGTTTTGGCTAGATACCAAATATTGTGGTGATAAGGCATATGATCGTTTTCTGGAGCAGAGAAGACTACTTGTTCATGAAATAGAACGTCACTCCGATAAGATTGAGCTGTACCATACAGGAGCAGAGGTAACCCAGGGCAAATGTTCTGCGTTAATGGCGGTAGAGGGTGGTCACGTTTTGGGCGGAAAGCTAGAGCGTATTGATTACCTAAAACAGCTTGGCGTTTCATTTTTAACCCTTGTTTGGAATGAAGATAATGAAATTGGTTGTGGAGCAAAAGGTAGCGACAATGGGCTTACTGACTTTGGTCGTGAGGCAGTAGTTGAACTTGAACGAAATAACATTATTATTGATATATCTCATCTAAACCAAAAGGGAACAGACGAAGTGTTCCACTTGGCGAAAAAGCCACTTGTTGCTACCCATTCAAATTCTCGTGCGATCCATGATATCAAAAGAAATCTGTGTGATTATCAGCTAAAATATCTCATTGATCATAATGGACTTTGCGGAATTAACTACTATCCTGAGTTTGTAAACGGTATGGAAGATTGTACAGCAGAGGATTTTAAACGTCATCTTGATCATATTTTAGAACTTGGTGGTGAAGATATCCTTGCACTAGGCTCGGATTTTGACGGTGCTCCTATGCCTAGCTTTTTAAATGGAATAGAGGCACTTTACATATTCTATGGTAATGTGGTAAAATGGTATGGTCAAAAAATCGCTGACAAATTGTTTTATGAAAATGCAAGACAATTTACTGAGAAAAATATAATTGTGTAATTTGGGGTTTAATGAGAAATAATAAATTCACAACGAAAGGTGGGACGTGAGTGTGGATGTTGCCTATTCATATTGCAAGTTGCAATCTATGAATGAAACACTATGCTCCTAACTATGTTTTATAAAAGTACACGAAACAATTCGATTGAGGTAGAATCAGCAGAGGCTATCACCATGGGATTATCCCACGAGGGTGGACTTTTTGTTCCAAAAAATTTTCCAAAGCTTGAACTTGACGATATTGAGTGTTTGGCGGATAAAAGTTATGTCGAACGTGCAATTGAAGTTTTGTCACTGTTTTTGACTGATTTTTCAGATGAGGATATTACTTCCTGCGTGCAAAAAGCCTACACAGAAGAAAAGTTTAAGTCTGATACAATTACAGACATTTCCCACCTTTATGAGGGCAGATATATGCTAGAGTTGTGGCATGGTCCAACCTGTGCGTTTAAGGATATGGCACTTCAACTGTTGCCACATCTTCTTACAACCTCAACAAAAATGCTGAAAAATGACAAAGAAATTATAATTTTAGTTGCAACTTCTGGTGATACAGGAAAAGCGGCACTTGAGGGATTTAAGGACATTGAGGGCACAAAAATCATTGTGTTCTATCCGCAAGACGGTGTAAGCCCTATGCAAAAACGTCAAATGACTTCGCAAGAGGGTAATAACGTTTTTGTATGTGCAATCAACGGTAACTTTGACGATGCACAAACTGCAGTAAAGAGTATCTTTACCGACAAGGAACTTGCAAAACTGCTCGAGGATAACGGTAACATGTTTTCTTCTGCAAACTCAATCAACTGGGGCAGGTTAGTGCCACAGATTGTTTACTATGTTTCTGCATACGCAGACCTTGTTTTCAATGACGAAATTAAGCTCGGCGATTTGGTTAATGTTTGCGTTCCTACTGGAAACTTTGGCAACATACTTGCGGCTTACTATGCTAAGAAAATGGGTGTGCCTTTTGATAAACTAATCTGTGCATCGAACGAAAATAAGGTGCTTACAGACTTTATCAATACAGGTATCTACGATAAAAACCGTGAATTTAAAACTACAATTTCCCCTTCAATGGACATTCTTATTTCCTCAAACTTGGAGCGTTTACTCTTTGATTTGTCCGATAACAATGATGGCTTAATCAAAGAGTGGTATGCGTCACTAAACGAACAAGGGAAATATGAAGTTTCTGATTCTGTAAAGGCAAAATTGCAGGAGAATTTCTATGGTGGATACTGTGATGATATACAAACTAAGGCTACAATTGCTAATCTGTTCAATAAATACTCTTACCTATGCGATACACATACAGCAGTTGCAGTTGCAGTTTATGAGGACTATTGCAATAAAACAGGTGACGACAAAAAAGTTATCATTGCGTCCACTGCAAACCCATATAAGTTTGCAGGAAGTGTGTTATCTGCGATAAAACAACCAGCATCTGCTGATGAATTTGAGCAAATCGATGAACTACAGAACCTTTCTGGATTAGAACTTCCAATAGAACTTGAGAACTTAAAGGGTAGCAAAATTCGTTTTGATAAGTCAATTGATAAGGCAGATATTAAGCAAGAAGTAATGAGAACATTAGGGCTATAATAAAAGATATCATTTTATGAAAAAGGAGGCGGAATTTTGAGCCTTTATACAATAGGCGACTTGCATTTATCGTTTGGCTGTGACAAACCTATGGACATTTTTAAGGGCTGGGAAAATTATCTGCCTCGCTTGACAAAAAATTGGAATGACACAATCACAAATGACGATACCATTGTGATTGTGGGAGATATCTCGTGGGGGATGACGCTCCAAGAGGCACAGGCTGATTTTGACTTCATAAACCGTCTTCCTGGGCAAAAAATTATCCTAAGAGGAAATCATGATTACTGGTTTAGCACAAAGAAAAAATGCGACGACTTTCTTATTTTAAATGAATTTTCAACCATTAAATTCTTGTATAACAATGCTTTTGAGTATGGTAATTACTCAATCTGTGGAACAAGGGGTTGGATTAACGAGCAGGGTGAGCAGGTTGATAAAAAGGTGCTCATGCGTGAGGCTGGCAGGCTAAGGCTTTCCCTTGAAGAAGGTAAAAAAATTGGCAAAGATCCAATTGGATTTTTGCATTATCCACCAGTTTACTATATCAATGAGTGCAAAGAAATCATTGATGTATTAAATGAATATGGTGTAAAGCGATGTTTTTATGGGCATATTCATGGAGCAGGCTTTCAATATGCCATTGATGGTGACTATCAAGGCATTAATTATCGCCTGGTATCTTGCGATTATACAGACTTTAGACCAGTCAAGGTGTTGTAGGATATTTACAAATATTTAACCAAATTGACTTAAAGTATGTTAGAATAGGTATAGCAAAATTGATAAAAGTATGATATAATGCGAGATAAGTGATTTTATATTTAAAACGGAGGATTATGATGAGTTTAATTAATACAAATAAACTAGAAGCAAACAAATACGAGTTGACAATTAAGGTTGACGCAGAAAGCTTTGGCAAAGCACTTGACAAAGCATACAAACAAAACGTTAAAAAAATTAACGTGCCTGGATTTAGACAGGGTAAAGCACCTAAAACAATGATAGAAAAACTATACGGCGAAGGCGTTTTCTTTGAAGATGCAATCAACGAACTATATCCTACAGCTTTGGCTGAGGCTATCGAGGAAGCAAAACTTGAAGTTGTTGCTCGTCCAGAAGTTGATATGAAAACTGTAGAAAAAGCTGACGGTTTTGAGTTTACTGCAATTTGTATTGTAAAACCAGAAGTTGAAGTAAAAGACTACAAAGGCATTACAGCTGAAAAAACAGTGAAAGCTGTTACAGATGAAGATGTTGATGCTAGAATAGATGCAATGCGTAACAGAAACTCTCGTTTGGTTGACGTTACAGACAGAGCAGCACAAAATGGCGACACAGTAATATTTGACTTTGACGGTTACGTTGATGGTGTTGCGTTTGAAGGCGGAAAAGCTGAGAAATTTAGCCTAGAGTTAGGCTCAGGTCAATTTATTCCTGGATTTGAAGAGCAAATCGAAGGCAAGAAAATTGACGAAGAGTTTGATGCAAATGTTCAGTTCCCTGAAGAATATCAAGCTGAAGAGCTAAAGGGCAAAGCTGCAACATTCAAATGCAAAATTCATGAAATCAAAGGCAAAGAGCTTCCAGAGCTTGATGATGAGTTTGCAAAAGATGTAAGCGAATTAGATACCCTTGTTGAACTAAAAGCTGACATCAGAACAAAAATGGAAGAAACTGCCCAAAAAGAAGCAAGTGAAGCAGTTGAGAATACACTGATTGACGTTGTAATTGCAAATATGACTGCTGAAATTCCAGCTGAGATGAACGAAGCAAGAATTGACGAAATGGTTCGTGATTTTGAATACAGACTTCAATCTCAAGGAATGAACATTGACACTTACCTACAATATACTGGTATGCCAATGGAATCTTTCAGACAAACATTTGAAGAGCAAGCTGCAAAACAAGTTAAAATTAGACTAGCACTTGAAAAAATTGTTGAGCTTGAGAACATTACAATAGATCAAGATGTTGTTGAAGCAGAGTACGTAAAAGTTGCCGAAAGTTACAAAATGGAAGTTGAAAAGGTAAAATCCTTTATTCCTGTAGCTGACTTTACAAAAGACCTAGCGGTAAACAAAGCAATTGACTTTATCAAAGAAAATGCAATAATCAAATAAATAAAATAGGACCATTTTAATAAAATATATGTTATCGTCGCATGAATAGCAACTGATTTTTTGCTGTATTTTTGTGTGTGATATAAAGGTGTCTTATACCCGTAATGTTTAGCCTGTGAAAATGGGCTAAACATTACTAGCATAAAGAGTTAAATCGGCGAAATCTTACAAAATATTTAAAAGGAGATTATATTATGAGTTTAGTTCCAATGGTCGTAGAACAAACAAGCCGCGGTGAGCGCTCGTATGACATCTATTCAAGACTTCTAAATGATAGAATTATTATGCTTTGTGATGAAGTAAATGATGTAACATCTTCACTTGTAGTGGCGCAGTTGTTATACCTTGAAGGTCAAGATCCAGACAAGGATATCAGCCTTTATATTAACAGTCCAGGTGGTTCAATTACGGCTGGTATGGCAATTTATGACACTATGAATTACATTAAATGTGATGTATCAACAATCTGTATCGGTATGGCTGCATCTATGGGTGCATTCTTACTTTCAAGTGGTACAAAAGGCAAGCGTTATGCACTTCCAAACAGCGAAATTATGATTCATCAGCCTTCAGGCGGAAGCAAAGGACAAGCAACTGATATCAAAATTCAAGTTGATAGACTAATTAAGACTAAGGACAGACTGAATAAAATATTAGCTGACAACACAGGCAAAGACATTGAAACTATTGAGCGTGACTGTGAACGTGACTATTTTATGTACGCTGACACTGCTTGTGAATATGGTCTTATCGACAAGGTTTTCACTAAGAGATAAATTGAGTGGTTTACCACCAATGATAAAGGAGATTTTATGGCAAATAACGATGATAAAAAATTTCCAAGCTGTAATTTTTGTGGCAAAAAAGAATCAGAGGTTGAACGTTTACTGTTTTCAAATGGAACGTTCATCTGTGATGAATGTGTGGATTTGTGCTATCAAATGTTATATGATGAGGATAATTTTGAGCCAAAAACTACCCCAAAATCAAAATCTAATGCACCAATTTTAAAGCCTCTTGAAATTAAAGCCGTACTTGATGAATATGTTATTGGTCAAGAAAAGGCAAAAAGGGCTTTGGCAGTTGCTGTATATAACCATTATAAACGTATCAGACACATTGGAAAACTTGATGTTGAATTGCAAAAAAGCAACATTTTGTTGCTTGGTCCAACTGGCGTAGGTAAGACGCTGCTTGCACAAACCCTTGCAAAAACGCTTGATGTTCCCTTTGCGATTGCAGACGCAACCACCCTTACCGAGGCTGGCTATGTTGGTGATGACGTTGAAAATGTACTTGTTCGCTTACTTCAAGCCGCAGATTTTGATGTACAAGCTGCAGAGCATGGTATCATCTATATTGATGAGATAGACAAAATCTCACGCAAGTCTGAAAACACCTCTATTACTAGAGATGTATCGGGTGAGGGTGTTCAACAATCATTGCTTAAAATTCTTGAGGGTACTGTTTCAAACGTTCCACCTCAAGGTGGAAGAAAACATCCACACCAAGAATTTATCCAAGTTGACACTAAGAACATATTGTTCATTTGTGGTGGTGCTTTTGATGGTATTGAGAAAATTATTGCAAAACGTGGTGAGAAATCTGCATTTGGTTTTGGTGGAGAACTAACACCAAAGAACGATAAAAACACAGCAAATATAATGAAAAAAGTTATCCCGCACGATTTGGTCAAATACGGACTTATCCCTGAGCTTGTTGGGCGTATTCCAGTCATAACTGTACTTGAAGAGCTTGACGAAAGTATGCTAATCAAGATTTTGACTGAGCCTAAAAACGCTTTTATAAAGCAATATAAAGCACTCTTTTCATTGGACAATGTTGAACTTGAGTTTACTGCTGACGCTTATAAAGAGATTGCAAAGCTTGCACTTGAGCGTAAAACAGGCGCACGTGGACTTCGTGGCATCCTAGAAG
>JBAQWI010000100.1:0-13424 GCA_049298835.1 Oscillospiraceae bacterium | reverse complement strand
GGGGTTACCTGCGTAGGTTGAAAATGACTGGTAAGGAGAATCGCCATAGCTAGTAGGAGCAATAGGCAAAAGTTGCCACATTTTTTGACCTGAGTTCTTTAAAAAGTCAACAAACTCATAGGCTGATTTTCCCATTGTGCCTATCCCATAGTTTGATGGTAGGCTTGAAATGTGCATTAAAATGCCACTTGCACGCATCTATGTTATCCCCCTTTCTCTTATATTTTTTTAACCGATCCGCCCTTTGACAATGTTGCCTTCAACAAAGTGTGGGAAGATACCTCTGTTTTATTAATCATATTGATTAGTCGCTTAACGCTAAGTTCAGCAAGTTTAATTTCTGGCTGTTTGATTGTGGTGAGTTTAGGGTTATAGTAGTTTCCCATTTCAATTCCATCAAACCCAATTACGGAGATGTCGTCTGGCACACATTTTCCCATATCGTGGATGGCTGAAATTGCACCTAGTGCCATAATATCAGACATTGCAAAGATTGCAGTAATGTCTTTTTGTCGCATTAAAAGCTTTTTCGTTGCCTCATATGCAGGAGCAAGAGAAAATCCACATTCTTCATACAGGTCCGTTGTAAACTTATCGTTGTGCTTGGAAAAGCTTTTTTCACAGCCTTTCAACCGTAACTTTGAGGTATATGACAGCTTTAAATTTCCACCAATAACGCCAATATTTTTATGTCCACAGTCGAATAAAAAGTCAACAGCTTCTTCACCACTGCTTACATCATCAACGCTAACGCTAGATAGCTTATCTGAAATAACTTTACTTGCATTTGTAGTGCAAAGTACACAAGGAACTGAGATATATTGAAAGCTTGTTTTGAAGAACTCAATATTTCCGCCTAAAAAGATGATGCCGATTGGCTTTTGTTCATTGACAATTTTTTGTGCAAGTTTTAGCTCATCTGAAGCTTCCGCCATATAATGAACCACTGCCTTAATGTCAGCGTTATCAAGAAAAATTTGCATATTTTCTATGATAGTTGCAAAAAATGTGTTAAAACTACCCTTAATAATAATCGCTACATTCTTGCTTTGGTTTTGTTTTAGTTGGCGTGCATTTGAATTTGGCACAAATTTGTATTCCTGCACAATTGCTTTAATTTTCGCTCTAGTTTCTTCGCTAATATCAGAGTGACCATTCAACGCACGAGAAACAGTGCTCACCCCATATCCAGAAAGCCTAGCAATATCTTTTATAGTCATTAGAGTGACTCCTTCTTTGAATATTTTTTCACTTTATGCTCGGAAACGATTTCGGTAACGTTTCCGTTATGTCTGCATTCTATCACTAAGTTAAACCTTTTGCAATAGCAAAATTACAAATTGTACAAAAAAATAGAAAATAATTATATTTTTAGTAAACATTGTACAAATACCAAGCATAAATACTGCATATGTAACCTCTACAAACTTATTTTTCAACTTTATGAAATTTAAAAAGCTGCCTACCATAACAGCAGACAGCATTTTTATTATTAAACATCGTTTTTTCTATTTGATTGTTTTTTTGTGTTATCATTGTGGTTTTGATTTTCACGAGTAATTGGAGTTTGTCCATTTGCTTTTTCTATTCTTGCCTTTTTATTATCTGGCTGACTATCTTTTGGCATCTATTCACCCCCTACATAATATGGTTTTCAAACCTTGTATCGGTTATATGATATCCTAATTTTGAAATGGCTTTTTCAAGCCGTCCTTGATCTACCCCAGTGGTATCGTAATCTACTGCAATATCACTTTTTTCGTTACTTATACTGACAGAGATAACTCCTCTGAATGTGTCAAGTTCACGCTTTAATTCTTTAACATCGTGCTTATCATTTAAATTGCTTATTGTGAAATATGAACTCGCTTTTGACATAAAAATCACCTCAAATTTAGTATGAGCAAATTTTCACAAATTATTATTTTTAAGAAACAAAATTTATATAAAAAACGTGTATTCTCAGTCGTATTTGACTATGAATACACGTCTTAAATTTAGTTAAAATCCAAATATAAAAGTTATAGTGGTAAAACTTTTTTACCAAATTCACCATTAACAACTTGTGCAACACTCGAATAAATTGCACTTGCACCACAAACAATTCCAACATATCCAGCTAACACTTTAATGCTGTGAATAGCTGTAAAATCTGCAACTGAAAGCAGTAAGAACAAAAGTGCCAATGAGCCAAATACAATTTGACTTGCTTTGTTATGCTTTAGAGTGCCAATGAACATGAACGCTGTGAAAATAAACCAAAGCAACAAATAGTAGCCCATAGAAACTTCGTCAGCGGCTGCAATTTTTTCGCCAAATGGGTTGATCCAAATAATGATTAGCGACCACCAAAAGAATCCATAAGCTGTGAAAGCTGTTGCCCCAAATGTATTGTTTTTCTTGAATTCCATAATACCCGCAATAATTTGAGCTGCACCACCAAGTGCAAATCCCATAGCCACAATAACGGCTGTTAGTTCTATAATTCCTGCATTGTGTAAATTCAGAAGTACAGTTGTCATTCCAAACCCTAGCAGTCCAAGTGGTCCTGGGTTTGCAATTGTGTTATTTTGATTACTCATTTTTTTCCTCCATCATCATTAAACATATGTTTTTGATTGTATCGTAAATATCTATATTTGTCAATGAAATTCTGATTGATAAGTTGCTACTACAAAATTCCAAATATGCAAAACCAAAATCCCAAATCACTATCCGTAATTTGGGATTTTCATTTGGATCTTTCACTCTATCTAATGAAAAATCAAATAGTTGTATTTTGTGCTTCTTCAGCCTTAAGTTCTGTTTCATGCTCTAGTGCGCTTGCTGCATCAGCAGCGTTTCTCTTCTTTTCACCAATACTTAATATAATATTTAGCACAATACCAAATATTGCTGCACCCGCAACGCATGGGATTTCCATTCCAAAGAAAGGAATATTTCCACCAAAACCATACTGTCCACCAATACCGATTACCATAATGGTGGCAATTACTGCAACATTTTTTGAACTAAACAAGTCTACTTTTTTGTCAATCATAATTGCAATACCTTGTGCTGCAATTGCTCCGAATAAGTAAACCTCTAGTCCACCAATAACCGCCATTGGAATGGAGTAAATTGCATTTACCAATGGAGTAAAACAAGCTACGATCATAGCGATGATAGCAGCACCAATTAAAACTGGAATTGCAAATACTTTTGTAATTGCCATTGCACTAATATTTTCACCATAATTGGTTCCAGCCGGTCCACCGATTAAGCCTGAAACGATATCTCCGATACCATCACCAATTAAATTAAGTCCTAATTTATCGGAAATATTATATCTTTTCTTTGATCCTTTTTTCTTAGCTAGATCATTTACATAAATATCAAGCTGATACACATGAGCAGTTGATTCTGGAATTGTCGCAATTGCAATTGGCATAATTGCCGCAACTGCCATCCAAGATGCATGAGGTAGTGTGAAGATTGGCAAAGCAAAAATACCACTATTTGCTGCAGTAGGCAACACCTTAAATAAATTAATTCCTGTGCTTGCAAAAATTATATATGCAGTAATACAACCAAGAAGTGGACCTAAAAGGATAGGAAGTTGTCCCATAACACCCTTGAGATATACTGAAAACATAATGGTTGAAATAAGGGTAACTAGCGAAATAATCCAAGCCATATTACTTGCAAGTGCTAGTTGTGCTTGAGTAACCCCAATTCCACCTGCAGTATCAATTGCTATAGATGCAGCATCCCTTAACGCAGTTCCTGCAAGGGTTAATCCAATTATCATAGCAATAGGACCTGTGACCGTTGCTGGAAGAACTTTTTCAATAGAATCTCTTCCAAATCGTTTTATGATAAGACCAGCTCCAATTGAAACAAAACCAGACATTACAATACCAAATTGTGCAATCGCAATTTTATCGTTAAGCGCAAGCCCTGAAAGTGCCTCTGAAGCCATCAAACTGCCGATTGCAGCAACATAAGAAAAACTTGAACCATAATAAAGTGGAATTTTTTTGCCAGTGACTAGAATAAAGCAAATTGTTGCAAGACCACTTGCAAAGATTGTAGTTGAAATGTGAAATCCAGTAATGATTGCAACTGCAACTGTTGCTGGGAACATAACAATTACCTGTTGAATTGCATAAAGCAATAATTTCCACAGTGGTGGACGTTCGTCAGGGAGGTAGCCGATAACCTGTTGTTTTTTTGTTGTAACCATTTTGATATTCTCCTCTTGCATAATTTATCTATGTTGTTTTAACATACTATTTCATGTTGCCTTTGCAAATATGATTATAGCAATTTGTGGGTTAACATCATTGCTTGTTTATAAGAAAAAGAATATATAAGTTTGGAAATATAACTTTTAAAGACGCAAAAAACTTGCCTGCACGAATGCAGACAAGTTTAAATTTCACACGTATAAAGGGCATAATTGTATACAAATTACACCTATATTGAGAATTCAAAATCTTGCTGGCATCTCTGTACCAAACTTAAAGATATTCAATGATTCTGTCTTATTTTTTAAAATTTTATCATATATATTTTTATTTGTCAACACAATTTTTGTAAATACAACATTCTATACATTAATAGTTGTTATTTTTAGCCTTCTTTTATTTTCATACATATTATCATCTGAACTTTTAAATACATCCTGTAAACCATAGTGTATTGACTTATCATATTCCGTCAAGCCATATGACACCGAAATAGGAACATCAAATATTATACTATTTAAATTTTCATTTAAAACGCCTAAGAGCGTTGTAACTACTTTTATGTGTGTATTGGTGACAATTAAACAAAATTCATCTCCACCAATACGATAACATTTCGCCATACCCTTAAAAATAGTAATGAGTTCATCGGCAATTATTTTCAACATCTCGTCGCCTTTAAGATGTCCATAATTATCATTGATGCCTTTAAAATTATTTACATCAAACATAATAAGAATAATATTATCATAAGTATCTATCTTTTCTTGAATGTTATCAAGATCTTGCTCAAACTTGAGCCGATTATTTGTTTTTGTCAGCGCATCTGTATAGGCAAGGGTTTTATACATATCGCTTTCAATCCGCTCTTTAAATTTGTCTTTTGTGGAATAAATAAAGCTGATCATAATAAAGATACCCATAAGTAATATTCCCAAGATATAAAAGCTTGCCCTAGATTGTGAAGAAAAAATTGTATAATATCTTATAATATCAATTATTCCACCGATACATAACGATGTATAACCAATATAAAAAAGTTTTATTGAAAAATCTTTTCTCCTAAACACCTTAATTGCAACAACAGCAAATACTATTACATTGACAAATACAAGTATATGAAACATTTTAAGCAAATAAAAAAAATCACAAATTCCAAAGAATTTTAGGGTGAGCGAGCCAGCGAAGAAAGCAGATCCTATGCTAAGCATTGCGATAGAAAACTTTGAATAACATTTCCAATTTTGCCACATAAATGCCCATAAAGTGATTGGCATCAAATAAAACGATATATATTCCAAGTCATGTATTAACACAAAATTGCTGGTGAAAAATTGAATTATTTTAGTGTTACTCATAATCCAAACAGAGGATGAAATAGCAAATAAAGCAAGGGAAATGAGTGGTGATATTTTTATACTTAAACTTCTAAAAATCAGCGATGTAACTAGTAAAATAATTCCTAACGCAAATATTATTGTTACTATAAAAAACATAACATTTTCGTTTTGAATAAAAAGTTGTGGGTTTCCAACACCATTTATGATATCAATATTGGCGATTGGGCCGTTATCTTCAGGCACAACTCTATCATATCGAATATGTATTGTTTTCCCCTGAAAATTTTCAGGCAGATAGATATGAAACTTTCCACTTCCGGGGGTTTGTGAGTTAGCTCCACTAGGTTCAAATTTGCTTTTAAAAATTACATCACTGTCAACATAAACTACAATGTTTTTTTGATATACACTAAAAGCTAACACACTTGCCCTAAACGGAGTTTTAGGGAGTGTGTTATAAATATCAATTACCTTACAGTTTTCATCTGCTATTTTATATGGTAAAGTTGCTGAGTCTACCTCTTTCTTGCCATCTACATATACTTGCCAATAATCATCAAAGTTTATAATTTCGTCATTATACTTTTCATATGTATTGTTATAAGGTATGGCTGTTGCAATAATTCCCACACTCAAAACTATGCAATAAACAATTAAAATAGTTAAAAGCAAATTTTTGTATTTCTTAATAAATCTGCACAAATTTTTTCCTCCTAAAAGTATACCATCGTTATACTTTATATGGCAACAATGCCATAAAACTCCTATTGCATTTCTACTTGTTGACACAATTATATACTTGTTTGCATATTAAGTCAACTTACCAATAAAAATCTCCTATTATTTAGTAGGAATTACAATATAAGTCTAAACCCAACAGGATATTACTCTTGCTGGGCTTATTGTTTGCTTAATGTGATAGTAATCTACGTGGATTATGTTGGCTACATACTTGTAACGATTGCTCGCAACTTATCATTTAGACTCTCAATGTCCATATTGAAGCCAGAAATAGGTGTAGCAAAAGCGACCTCAATACGACACCTTCTCATGTTCTTAAAATCGAATAATTTAGGAAGTTTACGTCCTGCTGGAAAGATTTCAAATCCACCCTTGATTTTAACTGGGACAATTGGTACATTCTCGGTAACAGCTATCATAGCTGCTCCCTTTTTAAATTCACCAATCTCACCATTTTTTGTTCTAGTTCCTTCAGGATAGATTAACAAGTTCCATCCCTCTTTGAGTTTTTGCTTGCAAAGTGCAACGGATTGTGAATTATGGTTCTCTCTGTCAACTGGAATCATACCACAAACTCTTGAAAGAAGCTTGCTAGATAGAGAGTGATTGAACAAC
Source organism: Oscillospiraceae bacterium (assembly GCA_049298835.1). Taxonomy (GTDB): domain Bacteria; phylum Bacillota; class Clostridia; order Oscillospirales; family Ruminococcaceae; genus Paludihabitans. The sequence continues at coordinate 6,499 of JBAQWI010000100.1, read as the reverse complement.
TCTTTTTTCGCCATACAGCCAAGTTTTTGGAATTGGTTCTTTCCAAATTTAGTGGTAACCCATAAAAAGTCAAAGTTGGTTTGATGATTTGGGCATATGATATAGCCATTTATTTGAGGCAGATTTTCCAAACCCTTTACCTCTACTTTATAAACCCAACGAATTAGCCCACTATAAAACTTAAATAAAAAGTAGTCAAACCTGTCTTTTTCCACCGGGAATTTTTTGTTAAATAGAACATCTATTGCGCTTACTGTAGGTTTCTCAAGTTCTAAGACCATCTGTGCTACTGTAGTTTTAGTGCTAAAACAATGTGCAATGCTCTTGCCAAAGGTTTCTTCAATTAACAAATCCAGTTCTATTCCATTGAGTGAATCAAGTCCAACATCTTCAAAAACACGAGTGCTCGATGAAATTACCGTATCAGTCTTATGCACATTTTGGATAAGCTGTATAAGAGTGTCCTGCACATCACGCTCTTCTTTTTCTTGCGTTTGAAACGCTATCATGTTTTCGATGATAGCATTGCGTTCCATAGCCATACTTTTAAGCAAATATCGTTTTGGCTTTTGCAATGATGTTTTTGGAATTTCGTCCACAAATTGTATCTGTGTTATTTTCATATATTGTGAAAGGGTTGCACCTTTTTCATAGATGGCTTTTTGTATCGCCTCTTTGGTAAATGCATCACTGGTATCCCTTACAACAAAAGCATAGGTTTCGTCATAACTTCCATCCAATGTAGGAACACCACAAATAACAAGTTCCTTGACACCCGGTATCAATTGATATCCAGCTTCAATGTCATCAGGAGTTACCTTTTTGCCTGTGGATAACACAATATTATCCTTGCATCGACCAACAATGCTAATGTCACCCTGTTCATTCAGCTTTCCAATATCGCCTGTTTTAAACCATCCATCTTCAAAAGCAGATGCGGTTGCTTCTTCATCTCTAAAGTAGCCCTTCATCATATATGGGCTTTTTATGTAAATTTCATTGTTTCCATTTTCATCAAGCGAAACAAGCTTGATATCAATGTTTGGATAGGGTTTTCCACATGAGCCAATGGTATAATTTTCGAAATTATTTGCAATAATAGGCACGTTTGTTTCTGTTAAACCATAATTCAAAAACAAATTTAAACCTACACCATAATAAAAACGCATTGTGTCAGAACTCATAGGAGCACCTGCTGCACAAAAAATACGAACGTGTCCCCCAAAGCCTTTATGGATAGCTTTAAAGATGACCTTGCCTAAATTAATGCCAGTTTTTTTTCTTACATTGACACAGATTGGAAAGAAAGTCTTAAAAACTGCTGCGGTAACTTTTTTGCTATTAATTTTATCTACAATCTGCTTCTCAAACATCTCGAACACTCTAGGCACACAAGAAAACACGGTCGGCTGATAGTCTGAGAATGCTTTTAGCACATTTCCGCCTGTCACAGATTCTATAAAATGCATAGATGCACCGAGCATCAATGGACCTAACATTGAAGTTACGACGCCATAAATGTGACTATTGGGAATAACAACTAGCATTTTTTCATCGCTAGTCAAACCGTTAAATTTAATTGCGGCCTCAGTTGTGCTAATCATAGCTTGATGCGTGTGCATAATTCCTGTTGCAGTTTTTGTTGTTCCTGATGAGTAGATAATGAAAGCGACTTCTTCATCCCCATCAATAGTATCGCAAACAACTGGTGCAATTTTTAATAAATGCCCATCAAAAGGCTCAGCTTGAGATAATATATTTAATACAGGAATTGCTTTTGAAAGAATGCAATCCAGTTTCTCATTCACCATAGGGGATGTAAAGACACATCTAGCGTCAGAAATATTTATTAGATGAATAATATCGGGTTTGGGTAATGATGAGTCCACTAGAACTGCTGTACAACGGGACGCCATAATAGATAGATATGCAATATTCCACTCGGGTGAATTTTCCGCAACAATAACAACTCTATCACCGGGCTTTATCCCAGCTGATTTTAGCTTTAATACAAATTGTTCGACTACTTGAAACATCTGAATATAAGTATAAATTCGGTGTTCGCCTCTATCTGTAGTTATTGACATAACTTGCTTTTGCCCGTTATTTATATTGTTGTTTTTTATTACTTCATATATATTTATCATTACGATCCTCATTTTCATTTGTAATATTTTATTTCATCATACCATTTTTATAATCATATAACAGCATACATAATGTGAATTTTATTAACTTTTGTAGAATTTTCTGAAATAATTATAATTCTCACATAAAAATAGAAACTATCTTAACCTACATTTGTAAATTAAGATAGTTTCTATTACAGCATTTTGAATTAATGGTTATGTTTTTATAGTTATTTTTCTAATAACGATTTCTGTCGCTTGCCAGAAAACAATACGTTTCCATCGGTATACTCTTCTTCTCTGCCTGTAAGTTCTGCAATCAACAAGCCCCTTAAATAAGCCACTCTATCCTTGTAAATCAAGTCATTGATACCATCGTGCATCTCATGGGGATCGTTTTGGAGGTCAAAATATTGCTCTTTACCACTTTCCATAAACCAACAATACTTATCCCTTTTTGTAACAATATATTGATTTCCAATATCTCCACCGCTGTGTTCGCCATGCAGATATTCTCGATTATTAGGCGACAACATAGATACCCCATCAATTGTATCTGAAACTTCTCCGCTTGCAATATCTAAGGTAGTTGGCAATATATCACGTAGCTCTACCAATTCATTGCATATGGTTCCAGCCTGCATTTGTTTGCTACCCCAAACAATCATAGGAATATGTACGCTACCCTGATAAGGGCGTACTTTCCTATACGTATGGTGGTCACCCAAAAGTTCTCCGTGGTCAGAAGTGAAAATGATAACCGTGTTATTATAACTTCCATCCTCTTTTAGCGACTCAATCAATCTGCCAATTTGGTTATCTAGGTGGCTGATGCACGCATAGTAACCAATTTGCGCCTGTCGCATAAGTTCAGGATCAATCGGACCTGTGTCAGAGTCAAAAAATCTTCCTTTTTTGTCCAATCTATCTTTGTCTGCCCATTCCCCAATAAAAGGCGAGGTAAGCTTCATATTCTTGTACATATCAAAGTAATATTGTGGTGCATCAAATGGTGGGTGAGGTCTTAAATAAGATGCCATTAGGAAAAATGGCTTACTACGATCTCGCCTACGCAAAAAGTCTATCGAACGTTCTGACACCCAGTTTGTAGGATGATACTTCTCTTCATAAATCCACGGGCGTGCTATAAAGGAGTTGCACTCAATCCCTGTATCGGTCACATCGGTATGAATGCCGAGTTCTGATTTTAGCCAGTAGAAATAATCATCAGCTATCTTTTGGTTTTCATAGTAGGGTAATTTGGCATCACGATAGCTACCTAAATATCCATCATGTAACTCGATGTTGTGAAACCCCATTAGGTTTCTAAGTGGATGAACGTGCATTTTGCCCACACATTGTGTATAGTATCCGTTTTTAGAAAGCTCCCCTGCTAGGGTGTGTTCATACTCCCAATTAACCCTATCTTGATAGCCTACTCGTTTGTGGTGTTCCTGTTTTAGTCCTGTATGTACCGCACATCGTGCAGCAATGCACGAGGGCACAGCAGTGTATGCGTTTCTATATAACACCCCTCCTGCTGCTAAATTATCAAGATAAGGCGTCTTAACATCAGGGTGCCCTGCAATTCCCATACAGTCACCTCGCATTTGATCCGTCATGATAAATAAAATATTTGGCTTATTCATATTTTAACTCCTTTAATGTCCCAATCATCACATTATGTTTTATAGGTTTTTTTGCAAGTCTGCTATTTTAAGCATAAACTTTTCAAGTTAATACTACACCTTTTTGACCCAAAGGTAAACTCATTTTAGGTGCATTTTCAAAACAAAGTGTTTTACCTAAATGACTTAATTAACACATTTTGGGTTGTTTTGCGTAAACTGTAGTAAGACTGCAAGAAAACATATGATAGGGAGAAAAACTATGCCAAAAATTTATCTTAGTCCGTCTACCCAAGAATATAATCAATACGTTAACGGTGGCTCCGAAGAATATTACATGAACTTAATTGCTGATGCGATGGTTCCGTACCTACGCTCAAGCGGTATACAATATGTGAGAAATACACCCGAAATGACTGCCGCTTCCTCCATTCGCCAATCCAATCAGGGCAACTATGACTTGCACCTTGCGCTACATTCTAACGCAGCAGCAGAAGGTCAATCTGGACAAATGCGGGGCACTGACGTTTACTATCATCCAAACAGTACCCGTGGAAAACGTGCCTCAGATATTGTAGCACGAAATCTAAAAGAAATTTATCCTATCCCTAGTTTGGTAAAAACACTTCCTACTACCTATCTAGGTGAGGTTAGTAAAACCTATGCACCTTCTGTTTTTATTGAGTTTGCTTATCATGACAACGAGGACGATGCCACATGGATTGTCAACAATATTGATTCCATTGCTCAAAATGTAGCCATTTCACTAACTGAATACTTTGGAATTCCATTCATTCTACCAGTGCCGCCTAGAAGAGGTATTGTTTCCACTGAGTCAGGTCGTCTTAATATTCGTAGCAAGCCAAACACAGGTGCTCCAATTGTGGCAAGAGCTTATAAAGGTGATTCCCTTATTGTGCTGGGCGAGTGGCAAGGTTGGTATGTTGTGAACTATGACGGCATCGTAGGATACGCAAATTCCAAGTACATCACTGTTTAGTTTTAGCGAACAAACAAGTCGATTGCAATTATAGCAATTGACTTGTTTTTTTATATGCAACCAATTTAAAATCCCCACATCATAGTAGTAAATTACTGCTAGTTTGAATATATATATTTTAGTGTGAATATTATTGTTTTGAGTAATTATGTAATACGTGCGAGGAGATAAATTCATGTTTGATAAGAAAACACTTCTAATTACGGGTGGTACTGGCTCTTTTGGCAATGCTGTTCTTAAAAAAATTTTGAACACAGACATTAAAGAAATAAGGGTATTCTCACGGGACGAAAAAAAGCAAGATGATATGCGTAAGCTATATAAAAATGATAAAATTAAATTTTATATAGGAGATACAAGAGATTTTTCGAGTGTGAAAAATGCAATGTATGGTGTTGATTATATTTTTCATGCAGCTGCTCTTAAACAAGTTCCCTCCTGTGAATTTTTCCCTTTAGAGGCTGTTAAAACAAATATATTAGGGACAGAAAACGTACTATCTGCTGCAATTTCAGAGGGTGTAAAAAAAGTTATTTGCCTTTCTACCGATAAAGCTGCTTATCCTGTAAATGCAATGGGAATATCTAAGGCTATGATGGAAAAAGTGTTTGTTGCCAAATCAAAAACCATAGATCCACAAAAAATAGTTATTTGCGGAACCCGTTATGGAAACGTTATGGCATCTCGTGGTAGTGTTATTCCTCTTTTTGTAGATCAGATTAAAAAAGGGCAACCACTTACTTTAACTGACCAAAACATGACAAGATTTATAATGAGTCTTGATGAAACCGTAGAACTTGTAGAGTTTGCATTTCAAAACGGACAATCGGGGGATCTTTTGGTTCAAAAATCACCCGCTTGTACTATAAGAGTTTTAGCTGAGGCAGTGAAAGCAGTATTTGGAGCCGAAAATGAAATTGTAGAAATTGGTATACGTCACGGAGAGAAAATCCACGAAACTCTTCTTACAAAAGAAGAGATGGCAAATGCTGTTAATATGGGAGGATTTTTCAGAGTTCCTTGTGATAAACGAGATTTGAATTATGACAAATACTATGTTGAAGGAAACACAGATCTGTATCACATTAATGAATATAATTCAAGCAATACCCTAAGGTTGAATGTGGAACAAGTCATTCAAAAACTGATGACACTCGACTACATAAAAGAGAAACTTGAAAATTGGAGGAACAAATAATGAAAATTCTTGTAACAGGAGCAAAGGGGTTTATTGGAAAAAATTTAATAACGGGGCTTTACAATAAGGGTTATAATACCATTTATCAATACGATACAGATACTTCTGAGGAACAGTTGGATTTTTTTATTGAAAATTGTGATTTTATATTTCATCTTGCAGGAGTAAATAGATCAATAGATACTGGGGAGTTTGAGCGTGTCAACAAAGGATTAACCTGCTCTATTTTAAGCAAGCTTGAAAAAGCTAACAACCCCTGCCCTATTTTAGTATCCTCTTCCATTCGAGCCGATGAAAATACAGCTTACGGAATCAGTAAAAAACAAATGGAAGAAGAAGTATTCTCTTATGGTAAAAATACTGGTGCTCAAGTTTATGTCTATCGACTTGCTAACGTATTTGGAAAATGGTGCAGACCAAACTACAATTCAGTAATTGCTACTTTTTGCTATAACATTTCACGAGGACTTCCTATTAACATCTATGATAGTGAAACAATGTTAAACCTTGTCTATATTGACGATATGGTCGATGAGTTTATCAA